>CAZPZX010000019.1:0-19047 GCA_964591235.1 uncultured Pseudomonadota bacterium | reverse complement strand
AGAATATCCTGATATTAAAGCCGTCACCTTTGCCGGTGGCGTTGCGTGCAATCGATTCATCAAAAATAATTTTGCAAAATGGTGCGTTCAAAAAGGCTTATCATTTTTCGCACCATCACCAAAATACTGCACTGATAATGGTGCCATGATTGCATTTGTAGGCAATTATAAAGCAGCACAAAATAAATTTTCGGATTTTGATTTAGATATTTTAAAATAAAAAAAGCCTAAGTGTAATACTTAGACTTTTTTTTGAGAGAACTTATTAATCAAATGACAGGTGCCTGGGCAATAGTTTTTTCTCTTACTTTTTCTTGTACCTTTTCAAGATCTTCAAGTTCTATCAGAGACGCAACAAGCTGCGCCGCAACATATTGTTTCAAAACTTCTTTTTTTTCTAACAATCCACTATTCCAACTCATAGTATTTTCAAACTCTGGATCCAAATCTTCTTGTACCGGTGCAAATAATTTAGTTTGATCAGCTCGTTCCATTGCCTGAATGTTTAAAGAAAGTTCTTTTAATCTTTTCTCTCGCTCTTCAACCAACTGCTTAACACCTTTTTTAATTTTAGTTGCTTCATCTTCCCAAGGAGCTTTATCTTTAGTTACTAGTGATTGGAATTGTTCGAGTGCTTGCTGCACAATATCAGAACTCGCAATTAGATTTCTCATATCGAGCATTTTTTGGTTATAGGTTCCAACCTTATCCGAATGAACAACAGGGCGTGAAAGTCTGCGTGCATCTATAGCAAAAGTTATACTATCTCCCTGCGGATACTCTAATTGTTGTAATCTATTTGCAACAGCTTCAGGCGCTTTTTCTGGTGTAGGCGCTTGATTAGTGCCCATACCAAATACAGCCGAAGAGCTTAGTAAAAAAAATAGACAAAATAGTTTATTCATCGGTATCCTTTTTTTATATATCATTTCTAATGACCTTACTACCCAATACAATGAGATTCAATGATTTTAATAAAAAAGAAGACTCGCAAGAACTTTTTCGAGGGCTTTCACTTTTTTGTTAACTATTAAAACTATTATTTACTATCTTTGGCAATAGGCAAAATCGATCTAAGCCGAACCATTTTATGGCTGTAAAGGTGCTAGAGCTGGAATTCCTGATTGGCGATTGATTCGCTGCCAACTTTCATGAAGAATGTCTATTTTAATAAGCTTATACGCAAGCTCAAGATCTATAAGTTCAATTAAGAGAGACTTTCGAGTCTCAATCATATCTTCCAATGTTTTAGAATAATTATATTTGACATCAGTTGATACTTGTGGATCGGCAAGAAAATCAAAGTTTACTGCTACTTTTGCTTGTGCAATCTTTTGTTTCTGTTCTTCAATTTTAGTCTTCAAATAGTTCTTGGCTTTTTTCATTTTAGAAAATCCGGGAATATCAGGACTTTCTAAAGCACCCTGATAAGATTCGCATACTTCTTTACAAATTTGTTCGCACAGGAGTAAAGCTCCTTCTTTTACTGGAGAAACAGCTTGTTGATTTACAGCAGGGTTATCCATACAGGAGTTTTTATTTATAGCGAGTAGGCCAATAGAGATAATCAAACACTTAGTGAATTTCATATTTTTTACTACTAATTACGAAATTTGAACTTTAAAATAAAATAAATTATAAAAGAAACAATTATTTTAATAAAGAAAATAATACTAATAATTTTTCTTATAACATCGTAATAAAAAAGCCCCCGAGTTTCCTCGGAGGCATGTGCTAAAAGTTTATCGTTTACTTAAAGCGTCATACTTAAGTGTAATGGCTTGAATCTCTTTTTCCAATTCTCCAAGTTCAGGGAAAAATTGAAGCTTCAATTTATTAAACTCTTTAATATAATCCTCTGATTGAGAAACCGGATCATATTTTTCTGCTAATATTGTTAAAGCTACTTTAAAGCCTTCATTTGAGTCATAGTTTTTAGAAAAAAGTTCCATGGCCTTCTTATGCTTATCAAAAGCTTCTTTAAAGTCCTTTTGCATAGCCGGCGCCATGTCCTTGAATTTTTCTTGATGCGCATCAGACATCTTTTCTAACTGCTGAGAGCTTGTAGCGTGAATTGCTGCATGAAATCCCTCTTCAGGCGCATAAGATACTTTTTCTGAGGTATTTTTGAGTACGGGTGTGACGATTAGTGATTTACCATCGGTCGCAAGTTTGACCATGCTTGACTCATCCATATTGAGAAGCTCAAGAATGGCCTTATCAATAACCAAAGTCGTGCTGTTACCGTATTTAGAAAGCTTTTTTAACATAAGCTGACCCCTAAAATTGATGTTAAAATAATACAACGTATATACAGCAGTATATACCAATGTATTATCATTGCAACTTTTTTTAACAACAAAAAACCCCCGAAATTAAAATCGGGGGTTTAATTTTATAGACAAACAGGGGCTAACGACTATTTATCACCGTTAGAACTGCTCGTTCCGGTTGTCTTTTTGTTAATTGACTCCAAGAATTCACGATTAACTTTGGCCTTCTTCATCTTATCGATCAAGAATTCCATACCTTCAATCGTATTCATAGTCGCCAAGAACTTCTGTAATACCCAGACTTTATTTAAGTCATCTTCAGGCAGTAACAAGTCTTCTCGACGGGTACCAGACATTAATAGGTCGAATGAAGGGTAGATACGACGGTTTGAAAGTTTACGAGTCATATGCATTTCCATATTACCCGTACCTTTAAACTCTTCGTAAATTACTTCGTCCATACGAGAACCGGTTTCAACAAGCGCTGAAGCGATAATCGTTAATGAACCACCTTCTTCAGTGTTACGTGCAGCACCAAAGAATCGTTTTGGTCCGGTCAATGCATTTGCATCGATACCACCGGTTAAGATTTTACCTGATGCAGGTGCCATGGTGTTATAGGCACGGGCTAAACGAGTGATGGAGTCAAGAATAATGACAACATCTTTTCCTGCTTCAACTAAGCGTTTGGATTTTTCAAGAACAATTTCGGCAACTTGAATATGGCGATCTGCAGATTCATCAAACGTTGAGCTAATTACCTGAGCCGTTGATCCACGCACGGTACGTTTCATGTCAGCAACTTCTTCAGGACGCTCATCAACAAGCAATATTATAATTGCTGCTTCCGGATGATTTGCAATCATTGCTTTAGTGATCTCTTTCAAGAGCATTGTTTTACCCACTTTTGGTGGAGCAACGATTAATGCGCGCTGACCTTTACCAACCGGCGTAAATAGGTCCATAATACGCGTTGAAATGCAATTGGGATCATATTCAAGATTGAATTTTTTATTCGGATGTAGTGGTGACAAGCGATCAAAGTTTGGACGATCAGCTGCTAATGCCGGATCTTCAAAATTCACTTTACTAACTTTGAGAAGCGCAAAATATTTTTCACCTTCTTTTGGTTTTCTAATGACTCCTGCAACGGTATCGCCCGTTCTTAAATTAAAGCGTCTAATTTGAGAAGGGGAGACATAAACATCATCAGGCCCGGAAACATAATCATAAAATGCTGAACGCAAGAACCCAAATCCATCAGGCAATTTTTCTAATACACCTTCAACTTCGATTTCGATCTCTGGATGTGCCTCGATATAACGAATACGCTCAATTAAATTTGTTTTATTTAAAAGACTTGCACCAACAATACCTAAACGCTTTGCATAGATATTTAAATCAGCGACCGTTAACTCTTCTAACACAACAGGAGGTCGCTGTTGCTGTTGCATCTGCCGCTGATCTCTGTAGGGATTTTCACGGTACTCACGCTGCTCACGCGGTTGGTGATGGGATGGAGCAGGTTGCTGTTGAATCTCTTTATGCTCTCTAACAGGAGCAGGCTGCGGCTGCGCAGAAACGTGAGGTTCAACTATTTCACGAGTTTGTTCTTTGGCAGTTGTAGATTGTGGAGCTCGGTCAGTTCTTTCTGATCTATTATAAGAGCGACGTTCTCCGCGTTGATGATACCGTCTTTGTGGCTTAGTGCCTGCACCAGCATCTGAACTTCCTTTAGATTCAGAAGAAGATTCTACCGGGGCAACCGCTGTTGTTACTTGGGGAGAAGCTGCAGGAAGCTGCTGTTCAGACGAAGCGCTGGTTTCATCAACAGCTGTTTTAACTTTTGGATCTTGATCATTCATCAAAATCTCCTTAAAACAAACGTGTTCTTAGAAATAAAAATCATTAAAAACTCCATGTAATTTGTAAAAATATGGGGTTAAGACATATAAAAATCTTTTATATTCAAATTCAGTTATGCAACGTAAGAAAAAACCAATAAAAGGCGATAAGACTAGTAGAAACACCATGAGTATTTCTACTAGTAACAATTTATCACAATCGGTTAATTATATTCAAGTATTTTATCTATTCAGACAAAAAGGCTTTTATTTACCTTATTTGCCCTCTTTATATAACCACATCATCACGGGGCTTGCAATATAAATAGAGGAATATGTACCAAATACTATTCCGATAAGCAAGGCCAATGAGAAATCTCTCAATGCTTCGCCACCAAAAATAAGCATCGCCAAAACAGTCAATGCGGTCGCTAAGCTGGTTAACACACTGCGGCGCAACGTTTTGTTAATACTGGTATTAACAATTTCATATAACGAAGCACCTTTCATTTTCACTAAATTGTCACGAATTCTACTAAAAATAACAATCGTGTCGTTAATAGAGTATCCAATAACTGCTAATATCACACCAATAACGTTGATCGAAATTTCACGATCAAACATTAAAAAGACACCTAGAATAGCTACCGGGTCGTGAATTAATGCCACAATCGCACCGGTTGCAAAGGCAAAAGACCAGAAACGAATGGCTATATAAATTAATATAGCAATCAATGCAATCAATACTGCCCAGAAGAAGTTCCAGCGCAATGCTTGACCGACACCGGGACCAACCGCTTCATTCTGCAAAATG
Organism: uncultured Pseudomonadota bacterium; assembly: GCA_964591235.1. GTDB lineage: Bacteria > Babelota > Babeliae > Babelales > Vermiphilaceae > BTUB01. The sequence continues at coordinate 14,116 of CAZPZX010000019.1, read as the reverse complement.
GTCACTTGATTGTCAGGAATTTTGGTTTCTATTACTTGACGCATACGCTCTGCAAGACCTTTTGGATCATTAGAGAACTCGCTTACACGCACAAGTACTTCTTCAGGAGCTGAGAATTCACGCGTAATTGGATTTTTCCAGCCATTATTTTCTAAAACATCTTTTAATTCACAGACATTTACTGGCTTTTGGAACTTAAGTAATACTTGGGTACCACCAGTAAAATCAACGCTATACACAAACGTATAACCGCGTGTTTGCCATTTATAGATGTAGACCCCTAAAGAAGCCAACAAAAACATAAGGCTAAACATTCCATAAACAAAACGATATTTAAGAAAATTAATCATTACGCTCTCCGTTACTGCAATTTTTTTGACAATGACTGCATTATAAATCGAAAATTTATCTACTTAATGCTTGCTGAATACAGAATATGAACATAGTTCACCTCTTTTATACTCAGCGCTCTGAGCATAAAAACACCTGACGGGTGCGTATTACTAAATTAAGCTTGAACTATTGAGATATAAGTACGACGTTTTGGGCCATAGTGAAACTTGAGAGTTCCTGCCGCCATTGCAAACAAGGTATCATCTTTACCAATACCTACATGTTTTCCTGGGTGAAACTTAGTACCACGCTGTCTAACAATAATTTCGCCGCCTGTAACAGATTGGCCATCGAAAAGCTTTACACCTAATCGTTTACTGTGACTATCGCGATTATTCTGGGTCGATCCACCGGTTTTACTCGTTGCCATCGCAATCCTTTAATGCATTATTACAATATGAAATATTTATCTTTTACCGCCCGTTCGCCCTGAGCTGGTCGAAGGGTGCCATAATATGGCAAAAAACGCTCGCATGGTTCAATTAACTCACCACGAACGGCTTTTATGTTAAGGTTTAGTATGTATTTATCATTAAAAAAGTCAACCCTCAAGTTTACAAAATTCGATAAACAGGTAAACTTAAAAGGTGTAAATAAATGTTACCTATATGAAGCACTAAACTCTCAAATGGAGTCTTATGGTTTTCAAACTGAAATCTTTACTAATTATACCTATTTTAAGCCTTTTTTTGGGCTCCCTTTATGCGGGAAACAACCCCTCGACAGCAAGCTCATCACTGGGCTCTCGGTTTATAGAAGCAGCACGTACCAATAATACCCAAACTATTCAACAACTGTTAGGGCTTGGAGCTGAACCTAATACGCGCAATCCAAATGGTGCTACGGCCTTAATGTTTGCCTCATTTCATGGCTCTTTACCGATAGTACAGTTTTTGCTGAGCAAAAGGGCAAATATCAATCTTTGCACTACTTCAAATATAGATTTTAATGTCGGAAGGCTCTTGGTTTCTCGTCACGGAATAACAGCGCTTATGCTTGGCTGTTTTGCTGGTAGATTAGATATCGTCTACACCTTAGTAAAAGCGGGCGCAGACATTAACGCTAAAGATAGTGATGGTCAAACTCCCCTTATGTATACCATTCTTGGTCAATCAGATTGGCCTGCAAGTCCCTTATCAGAAGCACGCAAAAAGATCATAACTCTTTTATTAGAGAGAGGCGCTGATACAAGTCTCTTGGATAAAAAAGGTGGAAACGATGCCGCATATTATTATTCATGTGTTGCTGGCTTAGTTCCGGGCTTTAACGGCAAATATGAAAAGGATCAAGCAGCTGTTGATGCTGATCCAATCTTAAGAAAACTTCAATAAATTATTTTGAAGTTTCTTTCCAATTTTTGCCAGCACGCATAGATACAATTAAGGGCACATTCCACTTGACTACATTTTCAAGAACGTTTTTAACCACCTCTTGAGTTGCATGCAATTCTTGCTCTGGCACTGATATTAATAACTCGTCATGAATTTGCAGTAAGATTTTCGCATTCATATGTCTTGCTGTTAATTGTTGATCAAGCGTAATCATACCTTGTTTCATAATTTCTGCTGCAGTGCCTTGCGCAACGGTATTAATAGCAATGCGTCGCGCCTCTTCATACAACGCGCGATTCTTTTCATAAATTCCCGGGACGTACCGACGTTTACCCCACAGAGTGGTAACAAAACCATTATGTTTGGTATCAACGATCACGTGCTCCATCCATTCAGAAACCTTTGGATACTGAGCAAAATATTTATCGATATATAACTTTGCATCTTTGAATGGAATATTTAAATCTTGCGATAAGCCAAACGGCGTCATACCATACAACACACTAAAATTAATGCGTTTGCCGATATTACGCTGCTCTGAAGTAACTCTATCAAGAGGTGTATCAAAAAGTACAGCAGCTGTCTCTGTGTGAATATCCCGATTATTTAAGAAAGCATCGATCAAATTTGGATCTTGAGAAAGATACGCAAGCACGCGCAGTTCAATTTGAGAGTAATCTGCAGCTAAAAATAGATGGCCTTGTTGTGGAACGAATGCAGCACGAATCTCTTTTCCATACGCAGTAGTAATAGGTATATTTTGCAAATTTGGTTCTGAGCTTGCCAGGCGACCGGTAGCTACGGCAATCTGACTATAATCGGTATGTATGCGATTTGTATGTGGATTGATGTAGGTAGGCAAAGCATCGATATACGTTGTTTTTAATTTTGAAAGTTCGCGATATTTACTAATCAGTTTAGGAACCGGATGCATTTTGCTTAAGACTTCCAATACTTCTTGATCGGTTGAATAACCGGTTCTTTTTGCACTCTTTTTTTGAGGTGGCAGTAAAAGAGTCGTGAATAACAGATGCTCAACTTGACGCGGTGAATTTAAATTTATCTCTTTAATATCAACATTTGCAAGCTGTCCGATTTGCGTAACCAGCGCTTCAAGCTCTTCATTTACTTTCTCACCCAAGCGCGCAAGAGCTTGCACATCAAGATTAATACCTGCTATCTCCATTTTATAGAGAACTGGCATTAATGGAAATTCTATGTTGTTATACAAATCGGTTAATTTTTCTTGCTTGAGTTCTTTTTCAAGCAATGGTTTTAATCGCAATGTTTGATGCGCATCTGCTGCTGCATACCGCGTTGCCAAATCAAGGGGCACAAATGAGAAATCTTTGTATTTATTATCTTTTACTACTTCTTGGAAAGTTAGCATCGGCTCATTAAAGTAATACTGCGATAGATATTTTAATCCAATCCGCTGCCAATCTTTAGTTACTAAATTTGCTGCCAATAACGTATCAAAGACTATTCCATTAACTTCAATGCCAATGCTATGCAGGGCTTGCAAATCAAATTTTGCACTATGAAATACTTTTTTAATTTCCGGATCAGCAAAAATAGGGCGCAGTTTATCTACCACATAATCTTGCGAAAGCTGTTGTACATTTTTGTGTCCAAAAGGCAGATAATATGCGACCCCTTCAGAAACACAAAAAGAAATTCCAACACAGGTATTGCGAATGAGCGGATCCATTCCGGTCGTTTCTGTATCGACAGCAAACAGTTTTTTTTGTTTTAATAGATTGCACAGATTATCAAGCTGATCAACTGAAAGAATCGTAACAAAATCATAGTTAACCATCTTTTGAGCAACATCAAACAATACTCCTTGCTCAACTTTTTGGCTCACGTCCATATCTTTGAGCATCGATTTAAAATCAAGCTCTACAAATAATGGACGCGCATTTGCCCAATTTTTTTTATCAAAGTGATAATCCTGCAATACTAAATTGGTTGGATGATATTGCAATAAAAAAAGTTGATAGCTTAAAAAAGCATTATCCTTATGAGCAATCAATGCAGCTTTTGTTCGCTCTTTTGCGACACTATCAATACGATCATACATATCTTGCACCGAGGCAAATTGCTTTACTAAATCAAGCGCGCCTTTTTCACCGATTCCTTTTACACCGGGAATATTATCAGAGGTGTCACCTAAAATTGCAAAGTAAAAAGGCAGCTTAGAAACTGCAAAACCCATCTTTGCTTCAAACGCCGCTTGGTTAAGAAACGTATCTTTCCAGGGATCAAACATCACGACAATATCATCTTGAATTGCTTGGCCCATATCCTTATCAGAGGTGATCATAACAACCGTATTGCCCGCTTTTTTTTGCTCTTGGGCAATTGAATAGATAATATCATCGGCCTCAATCCCTTGAGTTGCCAGTTGTTTAATGCCAACTAAATCAAGAAATTTTACGATATTCTCTTTTTGCACAAATAGATCACTGGGCGGCGCTTGGCGCGTTGCTTTATAACTTTCAAACATTTGGTGGCGCGTTGTTTTACCTCTACTATCCCATACAACGGTAATGTAGGAAGGATCAAAGGTATCAATAATCTTTTTTATCATACGCACAAAACTATACACTGCTTGCACTGGAATGCCCGTGGCTGTATGCAAGGGACGCAATCCATAATATGAGCGATATAAAAACGATGAACCATCAATAAGAAATACAGTTTTTTTTGAATCAAATTTCATGCTACTAATATTTTTTTAAATCTTTGTAAATTTTTCTGGCACTTTCTTCAGAGAGACATTCATTTTTTTCTCTCAATCTCAAAATCCCTGAAGCTAATTTTATTTGATTGTGACTATTAATAGGACATAGTATTGAGGAAACCCGACTTGTTACCTGCCCTATCACATTGTGCAGTTCCTTATATTCTATATGCTCTTCTTGTTTTTTTAGTCCGAATTCCTGCTTTAAATGTTCTAAAAATGTGGCTTCATCTTCTACTGTTTTTGCTGTAAATCCCTTAGCAAATTTTACCCGTCCTAGTCGCCAATAAATCGATTGCGGGGCTCCGTGTCTAAACTCTAAAAAAAAGCCTTGTTTCGTTTGATATTCGGTAAAATCAAATTTCAGTTCTTCTGACATGTAAAGTTTATACCCAGGATTGGATCGCTCTGCAATAGTAGTAATTTTACCAATCATGGATATTAATACCCGATAATCACCAATATATTCTTTAGCATCATGTTGTTGCATTGCTAGAACTATCGTTGCCGGTAATAAACCTAAACAAAAAAATAATTTCTTCATTGCGCCCTCTTCAAGGTTTATTTTGTTGGCATTTGAGTATATTATTTATAAGTAAATACCTTTTATCCAACGAAAGCAAATGCAATATATTCACGTTAAACTGTTAAATGGATTTCCCCAACCATTAACCTATAAAGTTCCTGCAGGGTGGCCCAATGACCTTATTGGAACTATTGTTAAAGTTCCTTTAAAGGATCGCTTTTGCTCTGCGTATGTTTTTGCACAAGAACAAGAACTAGCCAAAGCACCCACGTTTACTATAAAAGAGGCGCATTCTTGCGAGCCCATGCCCAATGATCTGCATTATAAAAAATATATTGCTCAACTTAGTTACTACTATCAGGTTGAACCACTTCATTTTGTTAAGCGGATTCGCAACTTTGTAAGCCAAGATGCGCAAGAGACCGAAATTTTATTTACGCCTCAAGTCGGCATTAAAAAAAATGTGACCTTGACTGCCGAACAACAACATATTGTTGATGCACTGGCCCCGGCACTTACCAAAGAAAAATTTCGACCTGCTCTCATTCATGGCGTAACCGGTTCAGGAAAAACAGAAGTATATAAAGAGCTTATTAAAAAGGCTTTTTTGGAAAATAAAACCACACTATTACTTCTACCCGAAGTCAGCCTTGCCCTCAGATTTGAACAGATATTAAAAGCATCTTTACCCGAATATCCAATAATTGGTTTTCACTCAGGCACTAAAGCAAAAGATAAACGCCTTTTGTGGCAGTCTTTGTTGGAACATAAGCCGATTCTGATTGTTGGTGTACATATTCCTATTTTGCTTCCTATTGGCAACTTAGGACTCATTATCATAGATGAAGAACATGAAATAGGCTATCAAGAGAAAAAGCATCCAAAAGTAAATACCAAAGAAGCAGCATTAATACGAGCACAGCTTAATAAAATTCCGATTATTTTAGGATCGGCAACTCCTTCAATTGCCAGCATGCATACTGCCAAAACAAAACAATGGGATTTTTTCTCGCTTCAAAAACGTTTTGCCGGAGCATTTCCTGAGATTAAAACGGTTGTAATTGATAAAGAAAAGCGCTCAAATTTCTGGGTTACTAAAGAGTTACAAAAAGCAATTGTTGATCGGCTTTCAAAAAAAGAACAAACCATTATTTTCTTAAACCGCCGGGGATATAGCTTTTTTGTGCAATGCAAAAATTGTAGTTTTGTTTTTGAATGTTCATCTTGCTCAGTCAGCTTAACCTTGCACAATAATCATGAACTTTCATGCCATTATTGTGGATATAATCAGCTGTTACCAGAAGCATGCACACCATGCAAATCAAAAAATTTGATTAAAAAAGGTATTGGCACCCAACAAGTGGTTACTATTTTACAGCAATTATTTCCATCGGCTGCTATTGGTAGAGCTGATTTAGATGTAAGCAGCAAGAAAAAAGAGTGGCAAAAGACCATGGAATCATTTGAAAAGGGTGATATTGATATTCTAGTTGGCACCCAAACAATCACTAAGGGATTTCATTTTCCCCGCGTTACGTTAGTTGGTATCTTGTGGGCAGATCTGAATCTTCATTTTCCGCTTTATAATGCGAGTGAAACAACGCTACAACAATTAATTCAAGTTGCTGGGCGAGCAGGCAGAGAAAGTAACTCAAGCACCGTTATTGTTCAAACGATGATGAACCATCCAATATTCAGTTATTTAAACGAAATCGATTATTTGCGCTTTTATGAATATGAGCTTAATAATCGAACCTTAGTGCGCTATCCACCATTAATTCGTTTTGCAGAAATAGAACTTAAACATACTCATGAAACAGTTATAGAAAATGAAGCCAATCGATTAATGAATAAACTTCTAGACATTATTTTTGCCTCAAAAAAAGAAATAGTTATTTTGGGTCCGGCAAAACCCCCTGTCTCAAAAATAAAAAATACTCATTCCCGAAAAATTTATCTCAAAAGTTCTTCTATCTCTGATTTAATTGAACTATATCGAACATGTAATAAAGCGCACTATCAAAGCCATATCTTCTTTACCCCGAATCCGGGAAACTAATACACCACTGCATTGAAACATTTGTATATTTTCATATAGTACAGATAAACAGGTTCGCTGACCCTAAACAAATAAAAAAGGAAAAAATGGTAAAGAAGGCATTACTTTTTATCTTTTGTTTTTATCATTTAAATCTTTTGCCCCATGCCATAACTAATGGTTATGAAGGATGGCGACGTCTTGGCGATAATATTCTAACCGTTTGCAAGACTAAATATTTTGAGCACGAATTTAATTTACCCTATTATTTTTCTACCTTTCCGTATTATGATTCTTTTCATTTTAGCAACAGGGAAAAACCACTTACAGAAGATCTAAAAAATACATTTAAAAAAATGATTTTTATTAATTCTGCAAAAGATATCACTGATAATCTTTCAAGCCCCGAGCCCATTTTATTTGTGTGTGTTTATTTATCTGCTACCCCTGCTATGTATGAACACATAAAAAATAATCCGTTGTTTGAAAAAGAAATTCAGCAGATATTTACCCCTTATGAATCGATTAAAAATATATCTCAACAATCTGAACAATTAACGATTGCAGTGCATGTGCGAAAAGGAGGGGGATTTGATTGGCCACTTGCTTCAAATCAAGAATTTAAACTAGATTTACCATTACTTAAAAGCAACGAACTTTTCCTTTACAAAAAAGACGTAGGAATGCACTGCGAACATATTTGGCCACTCCGCTGCTTACCTGGTCCAGCATATATTAGTGAGACCAAATATTTAGCATTTAAAAAAACCTATTATGCCGATTATATTTGGGCCATTAAATTTCCACCAGACCAGTACTATATAGAACAAATTAAAACGATGATTTCTCTTTCACATGCAAAATCGGTTAAAATTCAACTATTTACCGATGATCCTAATCCAGAAAATATTGTAACCCGTTATAAAAAAGCCCTTGGTAATGTCCCAGCTATAATATCTTTTGATTATCGCAAATCTGAAAATAGTCATGATAAAAATGTAATCCAAGATCTTTTTACTATGATCCAATGTGACGGCTTAATATCTGCAAGTTCATCATTTGCTTTTACCGCTATGATCTTAGGAAGCCATCAATACATTATTTATCCAGAGCACGCATTAACGATGCAAGATAAAGTGATTATCGATCAAATCAAAGTAATTCAAGTTGACAATCCAAAAGATATTACAAAACGAGTAGTACATTCTTCCGTTTACTCTATTTCAGTATTTTGATTGTTTTGTTGATTTGACGGGAGCGGAAGAGGTCTTAAAATGTCATTTCTTACAAACTTGCCACATAGCGAACCTCGATATTGATTTTTGATACCGTACAATGCAACCCGTTCTGTGCTAATATTTGCATAATTCCCGTCATAGTCAGTGATATTAACCATATAAGTATGATCGTCCATAAGTTTTAAATTAGTTTCGAAATTATTGAATTTCTTGAATTCTGACTCTAAAACATAAAAAGCGTTTGTCGTAGTGAGTGCAATAAGCCTATATCCCTTTTCTTGCGCAATACGATTAAGAGCTCCTACCGATGCACCTAATCTATTATTTTCTGAATAGGGTGCATAGATATCCATGGTTACTGGGATTGTAGGATTATATTCACAAATAACAAGACGCGGTCTTATGGTTTTCAGACTCTCTAAAATATGATATTCATTGCCATCAATATCAATTGACATAAGATCTATTGGTTCAGTGATGTTAAAAACTTTTAATAAAGCTTCAATCGAATTATTTTCTGATATTCCAACATAATTGTGCACAGCTAAACATTGTACGTCTGCACCGTCTAAATTATTTCTGAGTTTTTCGAATTTTTTTTCATCCGATTCAACTAAAACCGCACGCCATGATTTATCATTTATCCACAAATTTGCAGTGTTAGATAAATGAATTCCATCCCAAGCACCAAATTCAACTGCAATTTTAGAGGTTGTTCCCATAATCTCAAATATTTTTTGAATTATGCCATCCTCACCATATTGAGAATAAATATCAAAGCCATAATCAGATAATCTTTTTTTATCTGATTGGATTAAGAGAGGAATAACAATGAATACCAACAATAACTTTTTATTTTGCAAAATCGTTAAAAACTTCATGTGCATCCTTTTTTTAAAAATATATGTCTAACCATAAAAAAATTTTTTTTTTTTGAATAGAACTAAAAAAGGCTCCTTTTTTTACGGGAGCCTTTTTTTAGTGATTAGTTTATTTAAATTACTTATGTATTTTATCAATAATTGTTTTAAGGGTGTTATATTTTACTTGAAGCCTTTCAATTTCAGCCTGTTGCGCTTCTAGTTTATCTTGCTGATAGGTAATTATATTCTCATGCTTTTTAACAACATTAAGCATTGCAATAAATGACTTATCCAGCTGAAGATAATTAGTATAATTACCAAAATAGTCTTTAACCAATAAATTTGGACAATATTCTTTCGGTTCGCCGGGTGTTCGCAGAACTTGTAGGTCGACTTCTTGCTCTCCAGATCTGATTGTTTCATGTCCAATATTCAATCCGAGTATCTTTTGACTATCTTCGCTGACTGACCTATTTATATCATCTAACCCAGTCCATTCACCCTCTAGTGGTCCTGCAGCAATAGCACATGCAGGGCATGGTCCAAAAGAAACTGCTCCGTTGGCAGGATTCCAGGTCATCATAGTAAGAGGATTTATACCTGGAACTAACCCAAAGACATTAAAGCCCGTAGCAGGCGGGTGTGAAATTAAAGACCCTATATTTATAGAACCGGGGGTAACTAATTTTCCTGCACCAATGTTAATACTTGTACCGGGTACCGACGGAGCTTCACCAATAACAATATTTCCACCGACAGGGGCAACCGGAGTAGTGACGCCATTACCGATTATAATATCTGTGGGCAAGAGAACTTTTGCATTATTACCTATAGCAATTCCTCGTGCAGCAGTAGGCAAGGCACTTGATCCTGCACCTATTGCAATTGCAGCCTGAGAAAAACTCTTAGAGCCCACCCCAATAGCAATAGCACCGTCAAATCCGGTAGATGAATTATAACCAACGCTTACCGTGTTATCACCTAAAGCACTTGAGTATGCGCCAATTTGAGTAGATCCAAATAGTTGCGTTGCAATTCCAGTGCCGCGAGGAGCATTATTGTTATAGTAACCAACTAAGGTATTATATTTACCTTTAACCACAGCAATACCACCAATAACAACGTTTGCATCTCCATAGCAAGTTGTTGAATCTCCGATCATAACGTTATCAATTCCATCACCAGTAATTGGATTTGCCGCCCCTGCAAGATCTCCTTGTGGTGCAATCGCAACGTTTTTTTCTCCACGAACTGATATTAATTGACCAATACCAACTGAACGATATCCATCGGTACGAGCACGATATCCAATACTTACCGGATCAATATCAACTCCATATGCGTTATAACCAATAACTACCGCACCCTGAGCAATAAGCCCTTGCTCAACTGATGGATTTGCATACGCTTTGTATCCAATAACCACAAGATCACGAATGTCTATGTTTGCTTTTGCAGGATCCATCGCAAGTGAACCAATAATTACACTACGCTGACCACTGACTGCAATATCATCACCGACCACCACATTGTTGTAACCTGAAGAAATTTGTGATGCATATCCCATCATGGTGTTTCTATTTGCAGGAACACCTCCAAATTGACCCAAAACCGTTGAACACCCAACAACCGTATTCATATAACCGGTAGGGAGTGTTTGCACCGCGCGATATCCCATCACGGTATTGTAATGTCCAAAAGGGGTACCTGGAACGCCGATATTTTCTCTGAGTGCATAGAATCCAACGGCAGTATTTCTTACTCCATACACGTTGGCTTGCATAGCTTCTGTTCCAATTGCAGTAGAGGCATCGGTACGCGTAAATTCCAGTGTACGATAACCAACTGTAACGTTGTCATTTAGTAAACCAGTTGGTATATATCCAGATCCGGAAATTGAGTGGTATCCTATAATTGTATTTCTAAAGGGAACCAGCGTTGCATCAAGCGCATTCGCCCCGACCACGCAGTTATAAAAACCACCGACAGATGAAGTTAATGCGTCAAAACCGACTGCGGTATTCCAAAACCCTAAGATGTTATACTCCATTGATTCACAACCAATGCTCGTGTTATAAAATCCGGTTAAATTATAAATAAGGCTATTTGCCCCGCATGCAGTGTTATATGTTCCTAAGGTATTATATAGCATTGAGTCACAACCACAGGCTGTATTATAGGATGATAAATTCGTATATAGAGCATTGGTACCGATTGCGGTATTTTCAAATCCTATAATATTATTTTGAAGTGAAGAAGAACCAACTGCGGTATTATTATATCCATATATATTATACTTGGATGCTTGATGTCCCACCGCGGTATTGCTTGAAGATGGAGTAATGAAAAAATTAAATGGAGGAGGCAAATCATAACCAGTGTTGTTTTTTAATGCTTCAAACCCTACAGCGACGTTTTGTTTACCATAAGTATTATTTGTTAACGCATACGAACCACAAGCAGTATTTTCACTGGCTTGATTGTCATGCAATGCTGCATATCCAACCGCAACGGTATCATCAACATCTAAGGATTCAAAAGAGGCTTGCGATCCACATGCAGTGTTTCTATCACTACCACTCAAATTGAGTAACGCTTGAGCGCCTATAGCTGTATCATCATTACCGCGTATATTATTTTGTAATGGTTGGCAACCAAGCGCAGTGTCTCTAACTCCGACTTGGTTATTTTGCATAGCGCTTTCACCAACGGCAGTATTTGAATATCCATTTGCAATTGGATTTGTGTTATCACCTACCGACAGATTACAGTTAGCTATGCTACTTGCAACAACAGAACTGCCATTAATTGCAAAATATGAGTTAGTGCTAATTACGCCTTCAACATTGAGTGACCCACAAATATTAGTATCTTTTGCAATCCCTACGCCACCATCAACCACCAGCGCACCACTATTACATGCGCCACTATTTGTTGTATCAAAGATATGAACTTTACCGCAGATATTTACATTTTTTCCAAATCCAGCGCCACCATCAACTACTAAAGCTCCTTCAGTACACTTGGTACTATCAGTGGTATTTTGAAGATGAGTAAGACCACAAATATTTGTATTTTGTCCAACACCTAAAGCACCATCAACAACCAATGCACCATCATCACATGTACGGCTAACTCGATCATTAAATACATGCAATTTACCACACACATTCAGATTGCCCCCAATTGCCTGACCACCGGCGATAACTGAAGCTCCCGTTGTGCAATCAGTACTTTCTGTAGTTGAAGCAACTGCAACGTCGCCACAGACATTAAGATTAAGCCCAATACCTACGCCACCATCAACAACTAAGGCTCCATGAGCACAGTCAAGGCTTGGAGCACGATTTGAAATACGCTCTCGTCCACATATATTTAAATCACCACCAACACCTAATCCACCTTTTACGACGAGTGCGCCGCTGCCGCAATCAGAACTTTCGGCTAAACTGTTAATACGAACTTTACCATCGAAACTTCCATCTCCATCTCCCGTCTCTTCTGCTTTTCCAAAACAGGTGGGCTTAGTACAAGAATTAACTTTCGTAGTCGGAGCAACTGCCGTACAACAAGAAGTATTTTGACAACAAGATGGTAACGCTCGTTCAACTAATATTACTTCAAGTTCCTTAAGATCATTTTTAATTTTCTGAGTATATTGTTTTACCAGGTCAGCTTCAGAACTATTAAGATTCGTATCTAAGGTAAAACTATATTGATGTAATTGTTGTAGGCCTGCCTGGAGAATATCTTTATCAATAACTGTTTGCCCTTGTTCAACAGCTTCACATATTTGCGCAAATTGAGGGATTTGCGCCATATCTGAAATATTATTTTTTAGGAAAATCAAACGTTTAGCAACTTTTCTAGGTAATTCTAAGGACGGAACTAGCGTTATGTTATCATTAGAATTAACCTCAGTTGCGTCAGCATTGTTTGATATTAACATGAACATTAATATCAAGAAATGCCTAAGCATGACACATTTCTTCATCCCAATTATCCTTTTTTTATTTTTTCTCTTGAAAATCTCTCACCTTAAAATAAAAAAAAAAAAAAATCTAAGTCAACGATAAAAAATTTTTTAGTATTCTTGCTTTTTATCGTTCTTTTGGGTAACACTCGATTTGAAAAGCAAAGTAAGTAAAAAAAACGAAAGGAGTACTGTGAAGATTTTTAATCATTATATTATTTTACTCATTTTTTTAACCATAATTTACGCTATTGATGCTAAACAAAATGACAATAAATTGCGCTTTGAAGGGATTCCACAAACCATAGTAACCAGAGCGTGTCCCGGAACATCCTGCGCTCCCCTAGGATGCCCAACACCCATAAGCGGAACAGGCTCAGTCTGTCCAACTCAAAATTGCGCACAGTTTTGTTGTGTAAATGTTTCTCAATCAACCACAACTTCAACCATTAGCGCGTCATGTTTAACCGATACCGGGAATTTAACCGTTGGCGGAAGCGCGCTTATTCAAGGTGATCTGGTTGTTGAGGGAACCAGTGATCTTAAAGGAGATGTTTGCGCAGAAAGTAATCTCACCGTGGGAATTAATGCAACTGTCGGTGGAAATGTTGATATTGGTGGTGGCTTATTAGTAAATAATGGCGCACTTATTAACAATGGTCTTACCGTAAACGGCGATGAAGTTATTGCCGGCAATCTTGCAATAACCGGCAACGAAACAATCGGCCAGAGATTAACAGTAAATGGTGCAGCGACTGTTGGCGGGTTACTGACTGCAAACGGCGGACTGAATGTTTTTAATGGAGAAACCATAAATTCCGGTGGATTAACCATCTTAAGTGGCGGTGCTAACATTACAGGTGACGTTATCGTAACCGGAAATGAAACCGTTGATGATCTTGATGTTCTTGGCGATTTGATTGTTAATGATAATGCATTCTTTAACGGCTGCAGCACTACCGTGAATGGATTATTAACAGCAAATGGACCAGTTGTTATGAATGCAGG
>CAZPZX010000018.1:0-19215 GCA_964591235.1 uncultured Pseudomonadota bacterium | reverse complement strand
CCGCTTTCTACTTGGTGAGCAGCAGATGCAGCTCCCCATAACCATTGATTTTGATTAGATTTTTGCGCAACATGTTGTGCATGTTTTTTATAAAATTCTGAAATAGTAAGAGAGCCCTTGGCTAAATATTTTACATTGAGGATATCTATTTTTGTTGGATCGATTTTGTTCCAATCAAACGGGTGAATTTTTCTTTCGTTAAAATAATTTGCAAGATAATATCCTGCAGTACCTAAACCGGCAGTTATTGCAGCAACCTTTGCAAACTTTTGCATAGCAGGTGCTTGTGCAGGTTGCAACGCCATTCCTGCAAGCAAGAGAGATAAACATAATTTTGTGTGATTCATTATTTTCCTTATTTGCTAAATTTCTTAACCGTATTTACAAAATATTCAGCGCCTTTTTTCGGTTTTTTGCCACGTTCTTGGGTTGCATAATCGACTGAATAAATACCATATCGAGTATCATAAGTACCCCACTCATAGTTATCCATGAGTGACCATACCATGTATCCTTTTACCGGGCAACCCACGCTGCGCGCATATGAAAGGGCGAACAGATAATGTTTGAAGAATGTCTCGCGATCTTTTTCATTATTAGTTGCAATACCATTTTCAGTGACGTAAATCGGAATATTTAATGGCTTGGCAAGTTCTTTAGTAAGTTCTTGCAATGCGCGATATAAACCTTCGGCATACACCGTGTAAATAAGACTTTGAGTTTTAATTTCACCTGGATATGGTTCAATTGTAAAGCCATTCATTAATCCGTGACTGTAGTAATTAAGACCGATAAAGTCTAAAGCATTTTTTGCTCGAGGATTGCTGTAACTCACATTTACTTTAAATGGTACCGATGCTTTAAAGTTACCGGTTTTAAAGAATTGATATACGTTTTCATTAAATAATGAATGCGCGGTTGAACATCCTGCTTTATCCCAGAAGTTTTTTGGCTCTACTTGATAAATATTATGGCAAATACCAATGCGTGCTTCTTTACCATGAGGCAATTTTTTTAATGCGTGATAGGTTTGAACGTGAGCTTCCAGCATATTTTTAAGAACCTCTTGCATTAACTGCATGTTCTCAATACCGGGAGGCGCCATCTTGGCATGATATGCACGCGCCACATAACTGGTTGGCGAGTTAAAGGTGAGCCATAAATGAACATAGGGATTTAACTGCTCAAATACTTTGGTACAGAATCTCACAAAATAGTGAGCGTTCTCTATGCGCTCAAAGCCACCTTTTTGTATAAACCATTGTGGGTTAGTGTAGTGGTGAAGGGTGATAACCGGCTTGATACCGTTTTTTACTAATTCTTTGCAGACATCTTCATAGTGCTTTAATGCAATTGGATTGAATGAACCTTCTTTTGGTTCTACTTTACTCCACTCAATTGAGAAGCGGTATGATTGAACGCCCAACTGTTTAATTAATTGAATGTCATGTTTGTAATTTTTCCAGTGTTGGCATGCATCGCCCGTTGGTTCAAAGCTTTGAGTTGGTTCCCAAGCGGCCCAATCATTATTAGTGCAATCGCCTTCTACTTGGTGCGCAGAGGTACCCACGCCCCACAAGAAATCTTTGGGGAAATATATTTTTGAAGTATCAATTGCGTTCCAATCCCATGCTAACGGTGCTTTATTTTTGTTTTTTGGTGCAGGGATTGCTATCGGGCTTTCGATGATAGGGGCAGAAATTTCTATCTCATTATTTTCAACAGTTATATTCTGGGTAGTTGCAACTGACTCAGTCTGCTTATAATAAAAATAAAGACCAATATTAGCCAGTACACTGGCAATAAGGGCGCCGATTAAAACTGATTTTTTAGTTAAGAACATTTTTATAACCTCTCATTTTTCATTTATTGCGTGGTGACTAAGCAATTCATGTGCAGTCGCCAGTCCTCAAAATTCTTCGCAGTGGTTAAAATACCGTAGCTATCAAAATTGTAATTAAAGCTTGAGCCGTATGCTCCGGGCGATACGCAGAACGTACATACAATTCCATCCCATAATTGTTGGGCCGGTTGTTGCATGTGATCTTGTGGTGGCCATAATTTAGCAACGCCGGTATTTTCAGCATGAGTATGACCATTTCTATTAAGGATGTATGGCATAGTGGCATGATTGTGTTGGTGTGCTCTAAACACGCCACGTACCGCGCATTCTTGTGTGCTTGCATCTTTTAAAAGATATTGAGTAATTTTTTGTGGATATTCATAGCCACGTCCACGAATTGCATCAACGTATGCAAAATGACTCGTATTGCTTTCAGATTCGAAGGTAAAATCGTTCCACATGAAGCCAACACTGCTTGGACCGTATTCATTAATATCGCTTACATGTACGCATGTAAATGCTTCTTGTGCGTACGATGGTAATTCATTAACACACGTTTTTCTTTTTAAGGTATCAAGTAAAATAAATCTTTGTGATTCAGATGTTGAGAGTAATTTTTTTATATTATTAAAACCAATTTCCATTCCTCCATGGCAACATTGCAATGCATTGTTTCCTGATTTTAAATACAGAGCAACCGGTAAATAATTATAGATTCTATGGATTGCTTCCATGATCGCAGAAGGGTTTGCAAATTTATCTCTGAGTTCCTGAGTAAGTCCATACCGAGCATTTATATTTAAATCTTCATGATTTCCACGAACCATAAAGAAATTATTTGGATTTGCCTCTTTCATGCGCATTACTGCATATAAAACTTCTGCACCATACTGACCGCGATCGGTATAATCACCGAGCATTATAATGTAAAAGTTTGATTTTTTGATCTTAAACGGATCTTGGGGATCCATATACCCCTTAGTATTTAAATCTTCGATGAATGCGTTAAAAGATTTAATGTCCCCATGTACATCACCATGAAATGCAACTTCTGCATTGCTAGGGATTTCTAATTTTTGTACATACGGTTCAAATTTTGTTGTGGTATAAAATTCAGGAGATGGCTTTTGTTTACCAAATAAGCCGGTTTTAACCCAACTATTTTGACTAGAAAGAGGACCATTATTTTGGGCTCTTATAAATCCTTGTAATTGTTCAAGAAACAATTCTTGAGTGAGAGGAGTTTTTTCGCTCGCGTAAGATGCATCGCAAGCAGCTTTCCAATTCCAGAACGTGGTAAAGCCTTTTTGGGTAATGGTGATGGGTAGATTAGTAGGAGTAGTTGCAGCGAATTGGCCGGCAAAACCGAGAAAAACAGGTAAAATAAGCTTTTTATACCAAAGCATCTTATAATCTCCATAATTTCAGATAGATAACTCTATACTCTATTAGAGTAGCTTTATTGCACAAAATGTCGAGTTAATAAGATTTTTAAATTCAGATAGAAAACATTTATGGGATGAGTATGCTTTTTTCATGGCTTAACAGGACGATTTTAGCCTTAGGAGTTGTTAGCTTTTTCTCTGATTTTGGTTCAGAAATGGCCACGGCTCTTTTACCTGCTTTTCTGGCTTCTTTGGGGTTTTTACCGGTATTTTTAGGGGTTATGGAAGGGGTAGCCAACGCAGCCAATAGCTTGGTAAGTATTGCGGCAGGTTGGGCCAGCGATTACACCCAAAAAAGAAAGCCATTTGCGGTTTTGGGCTACTTTCTGGCAGGCCTGGGTATTTTGGCTGTTTAGCCATGGCAAAAGGGCATTTCTTGGCCCTTTTTGGTCGTATTTTGACCAGGGTTGGCAAGGGGGTTAGAGAGCCTGCCCGTGACGTACTTTTAACCGGAGTTACACGGCCCCAGTTTTATGGCAAGATGTTTGGCTTTCATCGGATGATGGATAATTTGGGAGCCGTTTTAGGACCCTTGATGGGACTACTTTTGATTAAATTTTTTACGATCAACAACGTTTTTTTGATAGCTGCGTTACCGGTATTTGGGGCTGTTTTTATTATTATACTATTTATTAAGGAACCAAATGTTATCCATGAAAAAAAACAAATTGGATTCAAGAGAAATGAGCTTGTTCAATTGTCTTCATCTTTTAAACAGTATTGCTGGGCTGTTGGAGTTTTTGGATTGGGCAATTGTGCAGCATCACTATTAGTTTTGCGTTCAATAGAAATGCTTAATCCATTAATAGGTTCTGGCTCAGCGCAATGGTATTCAATTATGCTGTATGCGCTTTTAAATTTCTTTTATGCTTTCTTTTCGTATCCGATGGGGGTGTTGGCAGATACATTTGGTAAAAAAAAAGATTTTGTTTATTGGATATGTATTAACGAGTATTGGATTATGGGGATTCATGTATTCCATACATTCTCTTTGGCATCTCATACTATTTTTTTTAATTGTAGGGATTGCGTATGCTATTGTAGACGCCGTGCAACGTGCCATAGCAGCAGATCTTTTGCCCTATACGATTCGTGGCACGGGATTTGGAATTTTGGCAGCAATCATGGGTTTTGGAAATTTAGTGTCTAATATTGTTGTAGGTTCGTTGTGGTCTTATGCGAGTCCTGCTGCAGGATTTGGCTATGCTCTAATTATGTGTTTGCTGGGAGCAATTTTATTATCTTTTGTAAAATATAATGCATCACACGCGTAGCTGAGTCATTTGCAAATTCCAATCTTCATATCTAGCTGCAGTTGTTAATATTCCAAAGGTTTGCATGCGCAACTGGTATTGCGTACGAGGCGCAACGCAAAAGGTACACACAATATTATCCCACAATTTTTCTGCCGGCTGCTTTTGATCTTCTTCTAACCAGAGTTTAGCAACTCCAACATCTTTAGAATCACTTTGGCCATCTTCATTTAATATACGTTTAAATGTTTCGGGGCTATGTTGGTGAGCGCGCAATACTCCACGCAGTTGACAGGTTGGTGTGCTATCACGCTTTAAAATACATTCATTAAATTTTTCAGTAATAGTCCAGCCACGGTTGGCATCGAATGTTACACATTGGCGCGGATCATTTTTTTTTCTAAAAGCCATATCAGCCCAATGGAGGCAGTTATCCAAGGGCTTTGGGCGTTCGATATCTTCTAGTTGTTCTTCATCATATTTTGCTAAAACTTCCAAATGTTTTTTGCATTCTTCAGTTGCTTGATCATGTAAACGCTTTCTTTCGAAAGTATTCATGAGCACATATGCTTCATCGCTGGGCGCATCTAAGAGTGCATGCGCATGTGCGAAGCCAAATTCAGGACCTCCATGACACGCTATCATACCATCTTGCTCGCATTGTAGATATAATGCTGACGGTAAAAATTGATACATTTTTTGGACCCTATTAAATATGGTCTCATGATGCTCTTTATATTTTACTTTTAATTCATCACATAGACCACCAAAATCATTTAAATAAGCATCTTCATGATTTCCGCGAACTGCATAAACTTGCTTTGGGTTTTGTTCTTTTAAATGAGAAATAGCAGATATAACTTCTGCGCCAAACACTCCACGATCGGTATAATCACCTAATAACAGAATAAGAGCATTGGGGTCGGCAACTTTAAAAGGATTATCCTCATCAGTGATATTTTCAGATGCAAGATGTTGTAAAAAATCATTAAAACTTTCTATGTCGCCATGTAAGTCGCCATGAATTGCAATGCGGGCGCCCGGCTTTACTCTTTTTTTTGCAACATACGGTTGGTATGACTGGGAAGAAAAAAAACTTTCTGTTGGAAAGCCTTCAGGATTTTTAGATGTTTTTACCCATTGTTCTTTGTTCGCTAAAATCTGTTCATTATGAGCATTGATAAATGATCTTATGTCTTTAAGTAATTGCTCAGGTAAAACAGCAGGTTCTAACATGTTAGCGTTTTTATACAGTCGTACTTTTGCTAAACAATTTTTTTGCCATTGATAAAAATCTCTGGGTTGGTTCAGATCCATTGAATAAAGAAAGGGTGTTGTAAAAAAAAAGAGCAGCACCAAGAGTGTCTGATGTAAATGCATGATGTCTTTCATTTTGTTATTTATACGTTGAAGCGGATATGAACAATGTCACCATCTTGTACGATGTATGTTTGACCTTCAATGCGCATTTTGCCTGCATCTTTTATTTTAGCTTCTGAGCCTAATTCAAAGAGGTCTTTGCAATTATAAACTTCAGCGCAAATAAAGCCCCGTTCTAAATCAGAGTGAATTTCCCCAGCTGCTTGGCGAATCGTGATTCCTTTTGAAATAGGCCATGCGTGGATCTCTTTTGGTCCGCAGGTAAAGAACGTAATCAAACCTAAATTTTTATAGGTTTCGCGTATAATAATATCTAAACTTTTTTCTTTAAGACCAATTAATCCCATCATCTCATTTGCTTCTTCATCGCTCATTTGTGAAAGCTCTGAAGCTACTTTAACGCAAATCGGAATTACTTTTTCAGGACCGAATTTTGCAACTAATTTTTGATAGGCATCATTCTTTTTATAACCATCGCCTTCAATTTCACCTTCAGCGATATTTGCGATAATTAAAAAATCTTTTTGAGTTAATAAAGGAATAGTTTTGACGGTTGCTTGACTCATGAGCTCGCGCACGCGTGCCACATTATCAGCATCTAGTGCAGCGCGAACTTGAGTAAGTAATTCTTTTTCAGCATTGAGCTCTTTAAGCTCGGCAGGTTTGCCGTGTGCTTTTTTAATTGATCCATCAAGGCGTTCTAGGCGTTTGACGACTGATTCTAGATCTTTCAACATAAGCTCAGAAACGATAATTTCATAATCGCCTAACGGGTCAATTACACCACGAGAACTGATAATGTCAGGATCTTGAAAACAACGAAGAACATGTAAGATAAGATTTACCGATTGGATGTGATTTAAGAACTGATTTCCTAATCCTTCACCCGAAGCAGCGCCTTTTACCAAGCCAGCGATGTCAACGAAAGTGACCATGGCAGGGATCTGTTTTTGTGAATTGAATGATTTTTGCAATTTTTCCAAGCGTAGATCAGGGACATGGGTAATGGCAACGTGAGGTTCAATAGTGCAGAAAGGGTAGTTTTCTGCCGGAACACTTGATTTGGTTAACGCGTTAAAAAGGGTAGATTTTCCAACGTTGGGCAAGCCAACGAGTCCTGCTTGAATGCTCATAGTATTTTTTATTACCTAATGAAAAATAAAGGTGAATTATTAGCTTTATTATAACGAAATTAATAAAAAGATCATTAAATTAACCGGGTTCAGAGCAATCAGTTATCTTTATTACATTACTTTGACGCCAAACCGTTTCAAATGTTCTGCGCCCTTTGGCTTTTCGAGGACTTGTAGGAGGAGTTGCTGCTTTGAAAGGAACGGGATCTTCTGGAATATACTCATGTAGTATTAATGATGATTGTGTCGGCTCTGAATGCACGCGCGTACTAGCTTTACGCAAATAGGCTGTTAAGGGTGTATGTTCTTGACCATTATGATCTTCTAAAAGTCTTTTTTTACCGCGCGTTGCGGACATAATTGAACCGACAGAAGGCAATGGATGGTGCGTGGTAACCATTTGTTGGCGAGGACCTAACTCATTTTTTAGTGGTTCCAGCTGCAATTCAAGCGAGCGTTGGATGCGTAATTGCATTTCAGTTCTGATCTCTTGAAAATGTTTTTGGGTTAATTTTCGACAAAATTCTGCATTCTCTGGTAAACGAGCATCCAAGAGGAATTGATTGGGATCATCTGTCCATCGCAAACAAAGCCGGTCGGTGTCTTGATCGAAAATTATTTTTATATAGGGCAAAAAAGAATGTTGTTGCGGCGGATCACTTGCAAGGATATATAATGTAAAAAAATTGATTAAAAATAGAGTAAATATTTTTATTTTCATGTAAAACTCTGTTAGCAAAATTTTTATTTTTTTATTATCTCTTGATCGTGCAACTGCATTATCTCAAGTTTTAATAATTGTGTACATTTTTATTTAAAAATTGTTCGGGTTACCATTAGTTTTTTTACAGCTATTTACACCTGATGATTTATTGTGGTATTAAAAAATATGTAGTATTTTATTACTTAATATCCTTTTAAGGAGAGCATATTATGATGCATCATCATCACAATTCACCAGCGATGAAATTAGTCGGTACTATTTCTTGGTTATTATGCAGCATCGCAGCAATTGCATGGGGCTTAATTGGTCTTGGCGGCTACTTAGGTAAAGATCTTAATATTTGGAACCTAAACTTATTCGCAAATACTCTTTCTTCATTAGTATTACCATTACAAGTTATTATTGGTGTTGCTGGTTTAATTAGCTTACTTTGTTTATTCACCTGCTGCGGACACAAAGATAAAAGATAATAGTTTTTGTCTTTTAGGCAAAAAATAAGGGACTCTTTTGGGAGTCCCTTATTTGTTTTTTAGCTAATATCAGCATCGATTGGGCCGTTGCCGTTATTATCTTTTTTAGGTTCATCATTAGTATGTGATGATGAAGTGCCTTCTTGTGGGTTGCCACTTTGTTGGCTATATAAAATTTCTGCAACTTTATGTGAAGATTGCATTAATTCATCAGTCGCTTTTTGCAGCTCTTGCGCATTATTTTCATGCTCTTTGAGTGCTTTTTTCGCTTTTTCCAATGCTTCTTGCACCTTGGTTATTTCAGTTGCATCGATCTTGTCTTTATTTTCTTGTATTGTTTTTTCAACTTGCAAGATGAGGCCATCAAGATGATTTCGTTTCTCAACGGTTTCGCGCGCTTGTTTGTCAGAAGCTTCGTGCTCTTTTGCTTCGCGCACCATGCGTTCGATCTCATCTTTGCTTAATCCGCTGCTGCTGGTAATCGTTACTTTTTGTTCTTTGCCGCTCGCTTTATCTTTTGCAGATACATGAACAATACCGTTTGCATCGATATCAAATGATACTTCAACTTGCGGAACGCCGCGACGTGCAGCAGGAATTCCATCTAAACGGAATTGGCCTAAGAGTTTATTATCTTTTGCAAATTCACGTTCGCCTTGGAAGATGCGAATATCAACCGCTGTTTGATTATCTTCAGCAGTTGAGAAGACTTGTGATTTTTTGCTTGGAATCGTTGTGTTGCGTTCGATCAACTTAGTCATCACGCCGCCTAAAGTCTCAATTCCTAATGAAAGGGGAGTTACATCAAGCAAAAGTACATCGCTGACATGACCCGCTAAGATTCCGCCTTGAATTGCGGCACCCACAGCAACTACTTCATCAGGATTTACTGATTTATTTGGTTCTTTGCCAAAGAAATCTTTTACTAATTGTTGTACTTTAGGAATACGGGTTGAACCACCAACTAAAATAACCTCATCGATTTGATTTGGATTTAATTTAGCATCAGCCAATGCTTTTTTGCATGGTTCTAATAATCTTCTGAATACATCTGCGCACAACGATTCAAGTTTTGCGCGTGAGATTTTAATATTCAAATGTTTCGGGCCCGATGCATCTGCGGTGATATACGGTAAGTTAATATCAGTTTCATGTAAGGTTGATAACTCTTTCTTAGCTTTTTCAGCAGCTTCTTTTAAACGCTGTAATGCCATGCTGTCTTTGCGAAGATCAACGCCATTTTCTCGTTGGAATTCATCCGCTAGATAGTTAATTAAGATGTTATCGATGTCATCACCACCTAAATGCGTGTCGCCATTTGTTGAGCGTACTTCAATAACGCCATCACTAATTTCTAAGACGGATATATCGAATGTTCCGCCTCCAAAGTCGAATACTGCAATAGTGCCGTTTTTCTTTTTATCAAAGCCATAAGCAAGAGCTGCAGCAGTCGGTTCATTAATGATTCGCATCACTTCTAGGCCTGCAATTTTGCCCGCATCTTTGGTTGCTTGACGTTGAGAGTCATTAAAATAGGCAGGAACGGTGATAACAGCTTCATTAACCGAATGGCCTAAGAACTCTTCTGCGGTTTGCTTTAGTTCAGCTAAGATTGCTGCTGAGATCTCTTGTGGGGTGTATTCTTTGCCTTGTGCAATAATGCCTACTTCGCCATTTGCGCGTTTTGCTAATTTGTAGGGAACATGCTTTGGTTCTTGGCCAATTTCGCCATACATGCGACCAATAAATCGTTTTGCTGAATAAATAGTGTTTTCTGGGTTGGTTACGGCTTGCCGTTTAGCCAGTGTTCCGACTAAGCGTTTGCCATCTTTAGTAAATGCGACGACCGATGGAACGGTGTTGCTGCCATCTTTATTAGGGATAACTTTAGGGGTTGTACCCTCCATATAGGCAACGACTGAGTTAGTTGTACCCAAGTCTATACCAATAATTTTCTTTGCCATAATTGGTCCTTTTTGAGAGTGAGATTATGTTTAAATTTCAGCTAAAATTATAGCTTTCCAGACATATCATGTCAATTTAAATGTTAAAAAATCTTAGTGATATTCACTCACATTTTATATTTATATTTCTGAAGTATTTCATGGACACTTTTATTATTAAAAAATGCATGCAAGTCGAACCTATAAATTATATTTTATTTTATGTCGCATAATTCTCATATGGGTGCAACTGATCGCAGGCCAGATGTCTTTTTGAATGCGATTAGAAAAAGCATTATTAATTTGGATTTTTTTATAAATAGTAGGGGGGCAGGCGGGCGCGCCGAGCACACTCCGTCTTCACCCCCGCTCCCTTTCCCGTGGGTAGGGAAAGAGGGATCGGGGTCTTGACTCCGTGTTTAACGAGCTTTTCTAGAGATAGCCTCTCCATAGAAGAGTAGGGGGATAGCGGATACAAGGATATACATAATAGGGACAGGGATAGAGATAACATATACATTGCTTATGCATATACAGACGCATAATAAAACAAATACACATGAATACCACTACATAATGCATACGTATATGGAAAGATAAAGAATAAGTAAAAGACATAAACTAACATAGGTGTATACGTATATATAAAGTAGAAGAGGAAGACGTATTATAAGAAGACGTACCAATTGAACGTAAGATAACGCGTATATATACCCGTAACAAAGAACGCCTTTTAAAGTGCTTATTAAGTAATATAAAGGATGTATATCTTTAGTTATAGATTTAGAAAATCACTTATAATTAATAAAAACCAAAATTTCCTAAAAGGGGAAAGACGCGCGCCCCTCTGCTTTCGTATGACATTTATTCAGTAGTAATTGTTTGGCTCTAATTACTAATTCTAATAGAAAATCATCTAATATATTGAGGCATTATTTAGTCTTTTGTTACAATTTCTAATAGTAATACAATAATTGATAAGAAGATGTACTAGTTTGGTTGGTATATAATGATTATACGCTATGTAGTTGTGCTCTATTTCTTTAGCTCTATCTGTCTTCAAGCAATGGAGTCGACGCCACAAAGAATTCGTGAATGGAGTGAGGCGCTTGCTAAAGAAACTCATTCTCCTGAAGGGATATTCCATGTGATGAGAGGGCAGCTGGACGATGGTGCAGATGTTAACTATATTTCATCGAAGTATGGAAATCCTTTAATAAATGCTGTTCAAAACGGCAGGATCGATGTAATTAAGCTTTTGCTGGAGAGAGGTGCTAATCCAAATATAGCACTGAGGCTGTCATCTGGAGAGTTAGCCAACCCACTCCAATTGGCATTAGGTCGATACAATTCTGGAATGTATAACGATGATGTGGCGCGAATAATAGTTAATTTATTATTAGAGTCCGGCGCTCATTATCGAGACAAGTCAATCCAGGATCTTATAAGTAGCAGCATCAAAGTAAAAAAATTGATGGATGAAGCGCTAAAAAAACAAAAAATATCTTAGGGTGTAACAAAAGTAATACGAAACATGATAGCCAACGGTGTTAACGTTGATCAAGTCGATGCTAATGGAAATACCCCTTTGATCATCGCTGCCATACACGGAAAAACAGATATTATGGATGAATTGATTCGTGCTGGTGCTAATACAGATATTAAAAATAATGCAGACGAAAATGCTATTTTTGCTGCGATCAGGGCAGGCCAAGCTGGTTCGGTGCACATATTATTAAAGGCAGGAGTAAGCCCTGATCAGCGTGAAATATATGGCCTAAGTGGTGGCAAAACATTACTGATGATTGCAACTGAAAATAACAATACTGAAATCGTGCGGCTATTGGTAGAAGCAGGAGCCAATAAAGATGCTCGTGCTCCACTGTTTGTGCCCGGTCAAGATAGAACAGCGGCTCAAATGGCTCCCACTATGGCATCCGAAGAACTGAAGGCTTATCTCGACGGTAAAAAAGAAAAAATACCATAATCAGTAGATAAAATAGTTAATAAATTGATTGGATCGTTTTGCTATTCAATTAATTTATTAACTATTGATTGCCTTATCACATTAAAATTTACTATCCTACATTAATGAAGCATTTACAAAAAGGAGATTTGGCATGAGCAAAAAATCAACCGTTGTTACTCTTGGTGTGACCTTAATGGGTGTTATGGTAATAACTATGTTTACTCATTATGTAGTAACTCAGATTCCACAAGAGATTCAATTTAATATTGATGCAGTCGTGCAATTAAAGGATGTTGATGCATTTGATAATACTGGCATTACGCCGTTAATGCGTGCTGCGATAGATTCTGATATTGGTCGTACTAAAATTTTATTACAAAAAGGTGCAAATCCTAATATTGCTTCTGCAAATCCAGATCGTGATTATGCGCTTAATTTTGCGCTCGTAAATGGTGGTAAAATTGGTAGTCTAGCTGTTGCTCGATTGCTTATAGAAAGCGGTGCTGATGTAACTATAACTGATTCTCGCGGGTTAGCTCCAATTCATCGTATTATGATGATTACGCAAGCCGATAATCGGTGGCAGATGCTAGAGCTCTTGATGAAACATGGGGCTCAGATTAATGCGCAAGCAGAAGATGGTAGCACCATGCTGCATATTGCTGTTTCAATGAATGATATCGATTGGATAACGCGTATTAATAAAAAATACGGCCAGATATTAAATTATGATTTAAGAAATAAAGATGGGCATACGCCGCTAGAGCTGGCAATCAAGCTTGGTCGTGTAAGCGTTAATGATGCAGATAGTGTTGAAAATGCAATTAGAAAGCGTCCAATTTTAGTTGGCGATAATCTTGATGGGAGTGCCACTGACGAAAATGGAAGAACAGGATTGCAGTTAGCAGTAATTCGTACCGACATAGAATTTGTAAAAGCATTGTTGGGCGATATTGAAGGCAAGCGTCCAAATCCAAGAGCAAACGTAACGCAACAAGATGTATTTGGCAATACTGCTTTGCATTATGCAATGGAAAATCTCGATCCATTAACTTTTGCTAAATATTTGCTTTCAAAAGGTGCGCCCGTTAATATTGCCAATAAATTAGGACAAACACCTCTCTTTTGGATTTTTAAAATTCGTTCAAAGTATTTAAGACAGCAGGTGGCTCAACTATTGCTCGATCAGAGAAGCCCAGTTGCAAATAAAGATGCTCAGGGTAAAACAGTTTTAGATTTAGCCCAAACCTATCAAGATCAAGACCTTATTAATCTTTTAACGCAATATATTAAAAAAAGATTATAAAAGCTTGAAAATTACATGAAGAATTTTTTTAAAAATATATAATAACTCATTTTATTCTAATTGATTAAATTGGTTGCGCGTGAGTATTTATATTCTGAAATTTTAAAAATCTATCTGATTTATTTATAATCATGTTTTTATATTGGATTAAATCAGAAGATTGATTCTTGGGCCAAATTTATTTGCATTTTTGTTTGTGTTGATCTGATCATCTGATTCATGCAATTTTTGTAATGATGTATTAAAAAAAAATTAGGTATGATAAACTAATGTTGCCTATTGAGTAAAAGCTTTATTCTAATGGACACCCCTTTAAAAAGAAAGGGTCTTTTCCATGTCAAGAATAAAAGCGGCAACTTTTTGCTTAAATGAAAAAGTTGTCTATCCAGGTCATGGGGTAGCTCAAATCAGTCGGATTGTAGAGAAGCAAGTAGCTGGAAATAGTGCATGTTTTTTTGAACTTAAGTTCCTCAACAAAGATATGACTATACTGGTGCCAACACACAACTTATCTTCAGTAGGTATTAGAAGATTAAGTTCAACAGAAAACATAAGTGATATTTTTAAAACGCTTTCTCAACCGGCTCAAAAAGTCTCGTATGATGCCGTGACAAATTGGAACAAGCGCAATAAAGATTATCAATGTAAGTTAAGAAGTGGCGATTTACAAGAGATATGTAAAATCTATCGCGATCTTAAAAATATGTCTTTTTACAAAGAGCTCTCTTTTGGAGAAAAGGCGCTTTTACAGCAAACTGAAAATCTCTTAGCTCAAGAAATTTCGCTGGTGCAAAACATGGAAGAAGTAAAGGCGATCGAGCATTTGCGTTCTCTTTTTACTAAAGTAAGCAACCGGCCAAATTCAGTTGCAACAATGCTTTAGTTTCCTTATTCTGTAATAAAAAAGGGTTTGATTCGTCAAACCCTTTGCCTCTTTTAATAATTAAGGAATATGCATGCGCCGTTGCATGATAATAATTTTTGGGCCCACCGGTGTTGGTAAAACAGATTTTGGAGAAGCGCTTGCAAGTAAAATTCCTGCAGAAATTGTTAATGCCGATCTAGGCCAATTTTACACACCACTGTCAATCGGAACTGCAAAGCCAAATTGGCAATCTTCAGCAATCCCACAACATTTATTCGATATTATTAATGAGCCGCGCCTGATGAGTGTTGCCGAGTATCGAGACAAGGCGTTACAAACATTTAATGATATTTGGGCGCGCGAAAAAATTCCAGTTATCATCGGAGGGTCTGGGTTTTACCTTAAATCACTTTTTTTCCCACCTCAGATTGGTTCAGTGTATACAGACTCTCATTTTTCAATTGAAGGTGATGGATGGCGGGAGCTTTATGATATTGATCCTGAGCGCGCTTTAAAGATTCATCCTAATGATGTATACCGTATTAAGCGTGCATTATCAATTTATCATGCCACCGGAAGAAAGCCGTCTGAATATCAACCCTTATACCAGCCGGTTGGCAGCTTTTGTTTTGTCTATGTGACTCGGCAACGCCAAGATTTATATAGTCGTATTGATCAAAGAGTTAAGCTCATGCTTGACGCAGGTTGGATTGATGAAGTTGAGCGCCTAAAAGGAACTGACTGGGAAAGCTTTCTTAAAAAAAAGAAATTAATTGGATATGATGATATACTTGAGTATCTAGAAGGTGAAAAAAAGGAGCGTCAAATGAATGAATTGATCGATTTGATCGCGCAAAAGACACGGAATTATGCAAAGAGGCAAATTACGTTGGGAAACCAGCTCTTTGGCCAGCTTGAAAATGTATTATTCCAAACAGCGGATAAGAGCAGTTCATGCGTTCAGTTTGACTTGACTTGCCCACCGATTGAAATATATATTAATCAACTATTACGCCGGGTCGATGCGATGCATTGCTTTGATAAGGATAGGTCGGAACATGTTTGATAAGAAATCTCATACGCCGCACAATGAATTTAAGCTCATGCTCACGATGCGCCAATTAAGTTTGGCAGTCGCAGGGTTTCTTGCGTTAAGTTTTTTCATTTTTATCGCAGGCTATTTTTTGGGTAAGAAGAAAGCAATTCAAGAATTTTCATATCAGGTAGATCAAGAATCATTGGCCGATCAAATTTACTCTTCAATGTGTGTTTTATACGATGCCAAAGATGATAATGAAGAAGATGAGGATGCTCAGGAAGAAAATGAGATAATTGAAACTTCTAAGCCTTCTGAACAAAAAGAAGAGGTTCTCCCTGATGCTTCTCAAAAAATCGTGAGCAATCAAAAAAATTATAAATTTACTCTCGCAGGTTTTTCTGCAGCTCAACGTGATGAAGCAACAAAAATGGTTGCGCGATTAAGCAAAAAAGGATTTTCGGCACAAGTGAATGAAATTCCAAGCAAAACTTCAAAAGGAAAAATTATTACGTGGTATCAAGTTGTTGCCAACGTAGCGAGTGGACAAGAAAATTTGGAAGTAACTTCGCAAGAAATTGCAAAAGTTGCACAGGTTAATAAAAAAAGTATCAGAATAGATGAATGCGCATAAAATTGTGAAAGGCCATACATGATAACATTAATTAGAAAAAGTTTTAAAACACGTGCTTATAAAATATTTTTATGGATAACGCTTTTATCAGTAGCCGGAGTTGTCTCTCTGGTTGAAATGATAAAAAATATTTTTGGCGGCCGTACAACCAGTGGATGGGTTTTGACAATTAATAAAACAACTATTGGTATGCCTGAGTATGTTCGTGCGGTTGCAGATCAACAAGAGCGCATTCGTATTATGCGTGCGCAATACGGGCAGTATGCTGATCTTTATTTCCAAATGATGGGCCTGAGTCTTGATCCTGCTCGATTAGCTGTCGATTCTTTAATTCGTAAATCATTGCTTAATCAAGTTGCTCACCAGATGCCGTTACACGTTGCGTCCGATCTTGCCCAATCACAATTGAATAATCCAATGTTGATCTCACAAGAGCTTTCTGATGTTGTTCCTTTTTCAACATGGGATCATTCTCTTGGTGGAATTAATCGTAATCTGTTGCATGGATACTTGCGCCAAGTTGGTATTTCATCAACTGAATTTGCACAATTATTGGCTGATGGTGTTAAGCGAAATGATGTAAGATTATTAGTTGAACATGCAGCATACACTCCTGAATTTCAGACCAAACAGCAATTTTCGAATTTATATTTAGGACATAAGTTTTCTATTGTTACAATTAATAATCAGGATGTTCTTACTCACGTAAAAAAAGAAACGATAAGCGATGAAAAACTAAAAGCTTATTATGACCTTAAGAACGCGCAAGAAAAGCGATACCATGCACCTGAAAAACGTTCTGCAAAAGTAGTAACTTTTGATCCCAATTCTTATGGAATAACTATTTCTAATGATGAAATAGATAAATATTATCAAAATAACAAAGCTCAATTTATTGAGCAACCAGCTCAAGTCCAAGTGAGGCGCATACTTTTTAAAGAAGATGCATCATTAGCTCATAAGGTTCATCAAGAGCTACTTAAAAATCCTGAACAATTTGCTGCTAAAGCAAAAGAATTTTCTAAGGATTCAAAAACTGCTGCTCAAGGTGGTTTAATGCCGGCATTTTCAAAAGGAACTCATGATGCAACATTTGAAAAAACTGCATTCTTATTAAAAGATGATGGTGCAACTTCAGCTGTTATTCACACCAAAGATGGTTATGAGATATTGCAACGAGTAAGCAAAAAAATGCAAACCTTTAAACCCCTTTCTACCGTCACTAAAGATATTAAAGATATCATTACTAAGAGAAAGTTTGTTGAGCGTTTTGCCTCTGATATGCGCACCTTAATCCATCAAAATTCAAAAGATGCAGTTCAAGCATTTATCAAAGAGAAAAATGGTAAAGAGTCAGTGGTAAGCGATCTCCTTGCGAATCCTGCAGTCTTGAATAAAACAGTTTTCTCTTTAAAAAATGGTGATAGTGGCTATTTCCAAGAAAATGGTCATGGTACTTTGGTGACGGTAACTCAGGTAAAACCTGCAACAGTACCTGCATTAGAAAACATCAAAGAGCGAGTTAAAGAAGACTATTATAAGGATGAGGCTGCCAAATTAATAAAAGAGCGCTTGGCTAGTATGAGTAAATCAGGCGACTTTGGTTTGGCAAAAGCTGAAAAAACAGGCTGGCTGCGCCATTCAAAAGATTTTAATGGAGACAAACAAGAGCTACAAAATCTGCAAAGTAAAGGCATCGATTTAAATGCTATATTTCAATTAGAAAATAAAGGGGCAATTGCTACTTTTGAGCGCAATGGAAATGGCTATGCGGTGCGCTTAGATGAAGTTGCAGCATTTGAACCTGCAGCATATCAAGAAAAGCGGCCAACGATCGCCGCTGAGTTAGAACAGCAGAAAAAGTCCTTGGCGACGGCTGGATTTGTTGCTTCTTTATATAGAAATGCTAAAATTAACAAAAATGAGTCTCAAATTCGTACAGAATCGTAAAGAAAATACAAAATGAAACATAATTCATCAGTAAAAGAAACTGGCGTTAAGACAAAAGTAGTAGCTGCTGCAGAACCTCAAGAAAAGGTTCTCAAAAAAAAGGCCTTAGAAGTAACCTTTTCCCAAATTGATAAGCAGTATGGGAATGGCGCGGTTATGTTACTTGGTCAAGCAGGAAACTCCCGTGTTGAAGCGCTTTCTACTGGTTCACTGTTAATCGATCAAGCGATCGGAATCGGTGGCTTGCCGGTAGGACGTGTAGTTGAAATTTTCGGGCCTGAAGCTTCAGGTAAAACAACCTTAGCAATGCATGCTATTGCCCAAGCTCAAAAAAGAGGCGGCATCTGTGCATTTATCGATGCAGAGCATGCGCTGGACCCTTCCTATGCAAGCAATTTAGGTATTAATATCGACGACTTAATCATCTCTCAGCCGGATTATGGCGAACAAGCATTAGATATTGCTGAGATGCTTATTAGATCGGGCGCGGTAGACATTATCGTAATCGACTCGGTTGCGGCATTGGTTCCTAAAGCTGAATTAGAAGGTGAAATGGGCGATTCTCATATGGGTTTGCAAGCTCGTTTGATGTCGCAAGCTTTGCGTAAGTTGACTCCGGTGGTTCATAAATCAAAAACGGTTTTGATTTTTATTAACCAAATTCGTCAAAATATTGGAGCTATGCCCTTTGCGCCTAAAGAGACCACAACCGGTGGTAATGCGCTTAAATTCTACGCTTCATTGCGCTTGGATGTGCGAAGAATTGGTAGTTTGAAAAAAGATGATCGCCATATTGGTAATAGAATATCAGTCAAAATTGTAAAAAATAAAGTGGCTCCTCCATTTAAACATGTAGAACTTGATCTCTTGTTTAGTGAAGGAATTAGTAAAGAGCTTGAATTGCTTGATGCTGCAATTCACCATAATGTGATTGTGCAATCAGGATCTTGGTTCTCGTATAAAGGTGAAAAGATTGCTCAAGGAAGAGACCAAGCATTACAATTCTTAAAATCTAATAAAGAAACATTTGAGCAGATGCTAGCAGAAGTAATTGCCGCAGGAAATGCGTTAAAAATTGTTCCTGCTAAAGCTGTTCAAGTTGAATAAATTGAGTGTGTATGGATATAACGAACAAAAATAATAATTTAAATGTTAAAGATAAAAAGGAAACCGGTCCTCTCTTAAATGAGAAGATTCGGGCTCCTCGTCTTCAGCTTATCGCTGAAGATGGACGAAATATCGGTATCGTTTCACGTGGTGAAGC
>CAZPZX010000017.1:0-19229 GCA_964591235.1 uncultured Pseudomonadota bacterium | reverse complement strand
AGAAAGCGTCATCGACTTTCAAAAAGAATTTCAAAAATGGATTAAAACAGAAAATCTAGCTGCCTTTCGAAGCTTTTTACAGGAACATTATGATGATGCAGAAGAATACATGTCTGATGAATTGGTGGCACTAGCTTTACAAAAAAAAGAGGAAAGTCAATCTGAAAAATCTAAGGAAATTTATTCCGTTCTATATCAGTATAACTTAGGCAGAAAAAATAACTTTGCAGGAATGGGAAAAATTAATCCATTTCTTGATACTTTCCCCAATCAAACGCTTATCGCTAACATAGTTGCTATCAATAATTGTGGATGCGGCCCCATAAGCACCAGCGATCTGTTACCAGAAGCCCAGCCATACATACATACAAATTTTTTTCAAAAAAAATCAGTTTTAAATATTGTATTGCGAGATTTAATTGAACAACAAAAAGTCGATGAAATTATAGATATTGTTCAATTACTTTGTCAAAACAATAATTGCTGTCTAGAGGATATTATTTCAGATAAAACGATAGAAGCTGCGTACGAAAAAATGAAAGCGGAGCAAACTGAAATCTCTGAAATAATATATGGTATTCTAAACGGTGAAGAAACCAATAAAGTGAGTCTCACTAATACTGATACTACTGCTGAATCTCTTGATGGCTGCTCTCAATATTTAACAGGAGTAAGAGTAACTAAAAAGTGTAAACAAGCGATCATAAGATCAAGATTATTTGACTTTATAGAAAACAGCGATATTGATGGACTCAATACATTCTGTGACGAATTCGCAAGCCAAGCGCGTCTAGCAAAACATATTACCCATGACATACTAAATACAGCAATGGAAACTTGGAACAAAATTTCTGAGCTACATGGAGTGGTTAATTCCCATATTTTTTCAAATGCTAGAGACGTATTATGTAAATTAAAACAGATTGCCCACAACCCAGCTCATGTATCTTATATACTCAGCGATGAGGATGAAAATGGCCATTTATATTCAGAACTCGATCTAGACGAAAGAAAAATACAAACGCGCCTAAAAGAGGCATTTAGTTTTCCAACTTTACAGGCTATTGTAGGTTCAGTAAAAGCAGATAAAATATTAGAATTATTAGAAAATGAAAAAAAAGAAAAAAAACAGAACGAGATTGATTGGGTTTCTCCTGAATCATCTCCCTCTGAGGGTCTTCGTGAATACCTAGGTTCATTTAAAGATACAAAATCAATTTCTGATTAGGGGAAATATTTGTTACATAAAAAATCGTTGTATATATTTCGGCGCGATTTAAGACTTGCCGATAATCGCGGCCTGCTTAAAGCATTGCAAGAGAGTGAAACAGTTATACCATGCTTTATTTTTGACCCACGACAGGTTGGTGAAAAAAATTCCTATCGGAGCAATAATTGTATTCAATTTATGATTGAAAGCTTGCATGATTTAGACGAACAGCTGCACAAAAAGGATGGGAGATTATATTATTTTTATGGGGACGCTGAAGAAATAGCAAACAAGATAATCGAACAAGAAAAACTAGATGCAATATACTGCAACCGGGACTACACTCCGTTTAGCATTAAACGCGATGAAGCCATAAAAAAAATCTGCATTCAACATAATGCACAATTCATCCAAGTTGCTGATGCGTTACTTCATGAACCAGAAGAAGTACTTACCGGAAGTAATACTCCCTATTCAATTTTTACTGCGTTTTATAAAAAATCAATTACACTTCCGGTTGAAGAACCAATCGAAAAGATACCAACCCACTTTTATGCTAAACCAATTAAAAACAGCCACACTAAAGAAATTTTTAAAGAAATACTGCCCATCAAAAATGAAAAATTATGGATACACGGCGGGCAACAAGAGGGTTTGAAACTTTTAAAAGCTGTTACCAAATTATCAAACTACCAAAACACTCGAGATTTTCCTGAGCTTCCCACCTCATCGCTTTCTGCACATTTTAAATTTGGCACTATATCTATTCGGCAGGCATATTGGTACATCGCACATGAATTAGGGAAAAACCATCCGCTCCTGCGCCAACTCTATTGGCGCGACTTTTTTACTCATGTTGCTTACCATTCTCCCTTTGTTTTCAAGCAAGCATTCCATGAAAAATACAA
The DNA here is from genome assembly GCA_964591235.1 of uncultured Pseudomonadota bacterium. Classification (GTDB taxonomy): domain Bacteria; phylum Babelota; class Babeliae; order Babelales; family Vermiphilaceae; genus BTUB01. Next base: position 17,111 of record CAZPZX010000017.1, on the reverse strand, counting down.
CAATCTACCCTGGAAAAATAATAAAGAGCAATTTAATGCGTGGTGCGAAGGCAAAACGGGATTTCCAATTATTGATGCGGGCATGAGACAGTTAAATGAAACCGGATGGATGCACAATCGAGTGAGAATGATTGTAGCTTCATTTTTGGTAAAAGATCTTCATATAAGTTGGCGGTGGGGAGAGCAATATTTTGCACGCCAACTCGTGGACTATGATCCGTCAGTTAATAATGGAAATTGGCAATGGTCAGCATCAACCGGCTGTGATGCTCAGCCCTATTTTAGAATATTTAATCCATGGCTTCAGCAAAAGAAGTTTGATCCTGAATGCAATTATATAAAAAAGTGGGTTCCTGAGCTCAAACACGTTCCTACCAAAATTATTCATTCTTGGTTTAATCCAGCGTATGCTGCATTAAAAGATTATCCAAAACCTATTGTCGATCATACGGTTGAAAGCAATCTGTCAAAAAAGGTTTATAGAAGCATATGAAAAAAGAAGCAGTACTGATATTCCCGCATCAACTCTTTGAAAATAATGATTTGCTCAGCTATGAGCGCGATATTTTTATTGTTGAACATCCACGATTTTTTACTGATTTTAATTTTCATAAACAAAAGCTGGTACTGCATCGCGCAAGTATGAAATTCTATGAAACACTTCTGCATAAAAAAAAATATCACACAAACTATATAGAATTTCATCATTACAAAAAACAAATTACACAGTTAAAAAAATATTCCTCAATTTATTGTTTTGACCCCGCCGACCATGACCTTGAAAAAGAGTTACATGCAGAATTCCCCAAACAATTAGTGATTGAAGAATCACCGAGCTTTTTAACTGATCGAATTACCATAAAAAAAATGCTGGGCGATAAAGATCATTATATAATGAACAGTTTTTATATTGCCCAACGAAAACGTTTAAATATTTTAATCGACCAGGATAAACCAAGCGGCGGCAAATGGAGCTTCGACCAAGACAATCGCCTTAAGATGCCGGAAAATACTACTATACCTTCTTGCTACAAACCTCATACCAGCACATATGTTAAAGAAGCTGAAAGATATGTTGAGGCCCATTTTAAAAATAATCCGGGCGATCTGAATAATTTTGTATGGCCCGTTACTCATGAACAGGCACACCACGCCTTAGAAGATTTCCTGAAACATCGCTTTAAACTCTTTGGCCCATTCCAAGATGCTATTGTCACCGATGAATCTTTTCTTTTCCATTCTTTACTTTCTTCATCTTTAAACAATGGGTTAATTACACCAGCTTATGTAGTAAAGCGAGCGTTAGATTATGCAAAAAGCCATCGCACGCCACTTAATTGCGTTGAAGGATTTATCAGGCAAATTATCGGCTGGCGAGAATTTGTACGTGGTATTTACCTTATGCATGGAAAAACACAAAAAAATCAAAACTTCTTTCAACACAAAAATAAATTACCTAAAAGCTTTTGGAGCGGATCAACCGGAATTACACCTATCGATGTGACGATAAAAAAAGTTCTCAAAACAGCTTACGCTCATCATATTGAACGACTGATGATCTTGGGCAACTTTATGTTCATAACTGATACGAATCCGAATGATGTATACACTTGGTTCATGGAATTATTTATTGATGCGTATGACTGGGTAATGGTTCCTAATGTCTATGGCATGAGTCAGTATGCAGACGGTGGGCTCATGACTACTAAGCCTTATTTTTCCAGTTCAAATTATATAAAAAAAATGAGCAATTTTAAAAGCGGTGACTGGTGCACCGTTTGGGATGCGCTATATTGGCGATTTGTTGTAAAAAATTCAAAATTAGTACTCAAAAATGCACGGCTATCGTTTCTAAAACTCTATCTTGCAAAAATGAAACCAAATGTGTTAGAAAGACATGTAAGTGTTGCCCAAGAGTTTTTAAAGAGGAATAAATGATGATTTGCCGCGATAAAATAATTTTTTCATGTCTTATTGCTGCAGGCTTGGGTGCGGCTGGTGGATATATATTTTCTTCTAAGTTTTGCGCAGTCACTATTGTTAATAGAGTTGGGCAGGCGCTCTCCTCAAACCAAAACTTAATTCATTTATTTAATGAACAAGCATTTTCTTCTAATAATCTTATTCGCTCAGTGTTTTTTAATCTCCCCGATGTAAAGGCACAAATTGAGCACCTTGATTCTAATCAAAATAATATTATCGATTTTTTACGCGCATTTTATGGTAATGCATTAGCGCAAAGCTTACGTCCTTTATTTGAACGTAATAAAGAATTGATTATTAAACTAGCAACACAAGCGCGTGAGAAACAGCAATTAAATAAGACAACTGAAGAACTTCGCAGTAATCATGAATCCATTTCTAAAACAATAAATGATGTAAATGCAAAAAATCCACAGCTATCAATGAGCGATATCCCCTTTTTATTGACGCAACAAGTAATAGCGTTACAAAATAGTAATTGGAAAAATGCAATCGATTATGTAGAACAAACAAGAATTTCCTATGAAAAAGCTGCCGAACAAATAAATAGCGCGACAGTTCAACAATTTCCACAAAAAATTTAACTATTTTCACATCAGGTAATTTGACAAAAAAGTTAGAAATCCTTACTTTTCTTATGAAACTTTCTATCTCCACTTGAAAAGGACACCTATGACTTTTTTTAATTTAATATTTTTATTTTTATTTTCTCTAATCCCATTGTCAGTTGCGAGCCAGCAACCACCATCTTTAAATCACAGCAGAGATACCAGTCCTGTTGTTACTATTAGGGGTGCTCCAGAACTGTGGTATGAATATCCAGGTTCTAAAGATGTATATTCTAAAGATCCAGGAATAAGCCCTTCAATGGATATTCCACCGCTTAGCAAAAGATCCTCACTACGATCTGAAAGATATTATTCAGCTCCTGCACAACCTGAAGAAGTTAAGTCATCCTCTCTTCCTGATGAAAGCAAATTAGCACAAATAAACTCTTTTGCTCACAACTCAAATCCAAATCTCTCTCAATCAACCGAGCGCATTAACATACTAAAAAATCAAATAGCGTCACTGAAAGAAACCCTGATGAAGCTTGTCAGCCAGCAATCAAAAGGCAATCCTGAGAATCCAAGCTAATTAACTTTTCTTGGTGCATTTGCTGCACAATATTTTGAATACGGACATGATCTTTATCAATCATGTCCGTTATTTTTTGAATCGATATTGGTTCATGTGCTTTTGTTAATATTGTTAAAATCATGCCACGTATTTGCCGGTCAGAACCTTCGAATTTTGACTGTTTGACATGATGTTTACTTTTTCTGCTCGGATTAATAATCGTTTTTTTAAGCATTACCCCATAATCCATTAAAGCATAATACCATTCGCGTGCATTTTCATGATCCACGGTCGCTTCAATCAAAGGCATTATTTCTTTATCATGTACCAATTCATTTCGCGGAAAAAAATGGTGAATATACACAGCTCGAATATTGGTCTCAATAAAAACAGTCGGTTTATTATACGCAAAGGCACACATTGAAGCTGCCGTTGCAGGACCTATTCCGGGCAACTCGACTAATATTGCAGGGTTATTGGGAAGCTGTCCTTTAAAATCTTTTACGATAATCTGCGCCGCTTTTTGTAAGTACATGCCACGACGATTATAACCCATACCCTGCCATTGCAGCAAAACATCTTTTAAAGAAGCATGTGCTAACTCCTCAAAACCAGCAAATGCTTGCAAAAATTGAGGATACTTTTGCGCAACACGAACTGTTTGCGTTTGCTGGAGCATAATCTCTGAAACAAACACCTTGTATGGATCATCAACTCCACGCCAATCAAAATGACGGCCATGAATTGCATAATAATTCCAGATTATTTTTTTAAAATCCTTGAACGATTGGATATCCATACGAGTACAATTAGTAAAATTTGTTTTTTAGATACATAAGGAAGTCTATGTTTTTTAGTGTATTAGCAATATGCATTTTTGTCATTGTTGTTTTTATGACCCTTGGCTTTTTACTTGCGCTTAAACTCAGAGATAACAGTACTGCTGATATCATGTGGGGTCTTGGATTTATTCTTATTGCTCTTTTTACCTTTTTTTATAGCGGAGAATTTCTGCCACGCCAATTCTTACTTACGACTTTGGTAGTAATCTGGGGATTACGACTCAGCTTACAAATACTTTTAAGAAAAAAAGGAAAAGGAGAGGATCCGCGCTATCAAAAAATGCGCGAAGAATGGGGTCAAAATGAGATAAGAAATAGTTTTTGGTATGTTTTCATGCTTCAGGGATTACTTATGCTGATTATCAGTTTGCCTGTCATATATGTAAATTCATCCATACCGCAGCCCCAATTCAATATGTATGATTTTATTGGGCTTATTATCTGGATCACTGGATTTTTATTTGAAGCTATTGGAGATTTACAGCTTTATCATTTTTTATCTAATCCATTAAACAAGGGTAAAATTTTAAATACCGGATTATGGCGATACACAAGACACCCAAATTATTTTGGGGAATCTCTTATGTGGTGGGGAATTTTTCTTATTGCTTTAAGTGTGCCTTATTCATTTTTTACAATAATCAGTCCACTTCTTATTACCTATCTTTTAGTATTTGTTTCTGGAATACCACTTACTGAAAAACAGATGGAAAATAATCCTGATTTTCTGGAATATAAAAAACAAACAAATGCTTTCTTACCATGGTTCCCCAAAAAATAAGGGCATCAATCCCAGGCCAATCAAAATGCCGGCCATGAGTTCCATAATAACTTCAGATTAATTTTCTAAATTCTTGTATTATTGATATGTCATAATGTGTATCATTTTATATATTATTTTGGTAAATAGTATAATCGGATAACTCTTTTAGCATCTGGACATGCAAAATGTTGTATAAAAAATTTTTGCTGTTCATCATACTATTTAATTTTTCTTATGGTATGAGACCTCAAGTAGCACGAGCTTATAATCCTCAAACAACACGAGAATTGAAAAGTCTGAAACCAATGCCTGCAAAGCTCGCAAAATTAATATCGATTTTCCCAGACTATATATTAGGTATTTTTACTACAACGATAGAAGGAAAAATGAAAATATTAATCGAACAAGGGGCTGATCCAGATGTGCAGACAAATATGAACATTCTTCCAATACAATACGCTATAGGCCAAGATAATATCGATCTTCTTGATTATCTATTGCAAAGGGGGGTTGATCCAAATACTCGATATTATAATTCGGTCAGTATATTAATGCATGCTGCATGGCAGAGTTGTCCTAAAGCAGTAGAAATTTTGCTTGCCTATGGAGCGGATCCAACATATCAGAATCTAGCAGGCCTAACGGCTCTAGCTTACGCCAATCGCTTTAATAATCCATATATTAAACAATTACTTCTTTGCGAAAAACAAAAAATTGCGTAGTCTGTTATTTTTTAGGCTTTTCTTCCAGTCTTCCAACCTTTAAAGTAAACATCGAATCATTGCGCAGCACTTTATTAACCGCTTCTTTAACTTGATCTATAGTAATTCCCGCTAATTTTTGCGCACGAGTATCAAAATAATCAGAGGGAAAGCCATAACGATCTAGATTTAAAAAGACCGCAGCCATACCTGAGTTGGTCGCAAAATTATTAACCATTGAGTTCACGATCGCATGTTTTGCTTCTTCAAGTTCAGCAGGTGTAATTTCATCAACCGCTTTAGTTATTACATCTTTGATTGCTTTTTCAGCTTCTGCTAAGCGATCAAGAGATACAATCGTTTTGACTACGACTATACCAGGCTGTTCAGAAGCGCCAGACACTAATGATCCACCAATGGTATAAAATAATCCTGATTGTTCACGCAGTTGGAATAATTTTGAATGTAATGAGCCTAAAGCTCCACCACCAAAAATTTGATCAAACAAAAGAAGTTTATCAAAGTCAGCATTTTTTCGATCAACCGATAATCCCGCAAAACATAAAACGGCCTGATCTCGATTTATTGGATGAATTTTTTCACATGGATTAACTGGTGTAAGTTTCGGGAATGTTATCTCTTCAATTGCTTTACCTTGCCATCCAGAAAGTTCTTTTTCTAAAACTTCATTCAGAGCATACGCACCAATATCACCAACAAGAGCTAAACGAGCGCCCTGTGGCGTAAAATATTTCTTATGGAATTCAACCAGATCTTTTCTAGTAATTTTTTTAATAGAATCTTCTGTTCCTAAAATATTTTTACTAAATGGATGCCCTTTGTACAGCTCTTGAGCAACCAATTGAGATGCAAACTGACTTGGATTGTCCCAGAAAAGCTTTATTTCGGTTAATAATTGTGTGCGAACCTTTTCGATTTCATCTTCATCGAATCGCGGAGAAGTAATAATCTCTTCTAGAAGTTCTAATCCTTTAGATAAATCTGAAGCAAGCATACTCATGCTTATCCCCCCCCCGGAACCACCTGTAATGACATTCCACGTTCTTCAAGCTCTTTTGCAAGCTCAACTGCCGTGTAATTCTTAGTGCCCTCGGTTAGCATTCCCGCAACAAACTGATAGAGTCCTGGCAATAAATCACTGTCATAATAAGGGCGCGCTTTAAAATCAAGCATGAGATTTATTTTAGGAGTATTCGGATTGTTGTAATACAAAACTTTAAGGCCATTAGATAAAACTATTGTTTGATATTTAGGGAAATCAAACCGTTCTGCCTCTTTAACCGTAATATTTTTTACATATGATGGTGGCTCAATAGGTGAAGTCCTTCCGCGTGCTGCCAAAAATTTAACATCATATTCATCAGATTCTTTTTGCAACTTAGCCCATTCTTTTTTGTCGTTTTCATCAAGCGGCAAAATCAAACCACTGTGCATATTTGCTTTTTTAAAATGCTCTTTTAAAAGGTGCTGAATCTCTTTTTGGATCTCTTTTTTAGATTTATCTAAAAAGTGAAATGCAAAATTTTCGTCACCGGTTGAAAGATAGGCTCTTCCTATTTCGCGCGCTTGGGTTTCAATACTTTCTAATAACCCATAATACTGCATACGCGCCTGTTTGAGCGCACGCGTAACTTCTTCGTCACTTAAACCATCTTTAACAATCGAATCGATCTCTTTCTGTATTATCTGTTTGATTTTAGCAATATCTTTGACATCTTTAGGTTCAAAGGTAAGTAAGAATACGCCATGGTCAAATAATAAGAATGGAAAAGAAGAAAATGATGTTGCTAACTGCAACTCATCAACTAATTTGCGGTATAAACGTGATCCCTTGCCTGAGCCTAAAATATAGTTAAGAACATCTACTAAATGCTCATTTTTGTTCTCAGCTCCGGGAATTACATAGGCGGCAACAACAAATGGTTGTTGGACATCGCGATAAATTGTAACGCTATGAGATAAAAGATCTTTATTGTGGTAGAACTTCTCTTTTTCATAATTTTTATTAGCCGGTATCTGTTCAAAATATTTTTTAGCTTGTGCAAACACATCTTGAACATCAACATCTCCGACTACTACTAACGTGGCATTATTCGGAGCATAATGCTTTTTATAAAAAGCGCGTAAGCGATCGGCATGAACATCAAATAGATCTTGTTTATACCCAATTACCGGGAAATGGTATGGATGGTCCGGGAATATTGAGGACATCATTTCCATAATCAAGGTACGTTGATAATTGTCGCGATACATTTTTAATTCTTGAATTACTGCTTTCATTTCAGAGTTAAGATGGTCATCTTTAAATGAAACATTTTGCATGCAGTCAGCTAAAATTGGCAACACTTCATGCCAATGCTGCACCGGCATATTAAATAGATAACCGGTATAATCCCATGAAGTGAAGGCGTTGGTTGAACCTGAAAGTAAATGAGTAATAATATTAATATCGGATTCTGAAAGCTTTTGAGTTCCTTTAAAGATCATGTGTTCAATAAGATGCGCAATCCCTTTTTCATTGGTTTTTTCATCTTTTGAGCCGACATTATACCAAATCTGAATTGAAACTTTGGGCAACGTATGAACCGGTCTAACCAAAACAGTCATACCATTAGCCAATTGGCGTTTATAAACAAATGTTTCTTGTTTCTTAGTTTCCATAGTTTCTTCTTTCTGTACTTCTTGCTCTTCTTCAAGACATATTTCTTGTTCTTCGGGTTGCTCAATTTCAGCTAAAACGATCGATTGAGGTACACTCAATAGTAAAGCCAGAGCGATATATAACATCGACTTCATTGCATCCTCTTTTTTTTATTCTAATGCGAGACTTAGCTTAGCACTTTTTTTTATCCTTTGCGCGTACCAACTCTTTTTTGCTAGTATCATCTAAATCGTTATTGTTAAGGAGGTTTTTATGAAAAAAATAATAGTGGCTGCGGTTTTTTATACTTTATTACCCCTTGTTGCCGCAGAGTCTCCTCGAAAAGTAGGTTGCATGCATCAAAGCTCTGATGAGCTTACTTTATCTATTTTGGAAGTAGCAATAAGTATGGGAAATGAGGAACTATTTTCTAACGTACTCAAACCTGGCCAAGTGACATTAACAGAATCACAAGTAGCTGTTATACGCAGCAAAATAGCCACTACTCAAACTAATAATCAAAAAAAATTCGAAGACCTTTTGAATGATAAAATCAAAGCCTTAACACCTGCTTCCCCGCGGCAATAATTGCTGACTGCCAAGTCACATTTATTTGCTAAAATAGCGATATAAGAAGTTTAGTAGGATCGCTAGCAACCCGTTAGCAAACATCCCCCATCCTAAATCTATGAGCGTTATTGATAGAGGCCATGCACGCAACAATGCGTAGTTTGTTAAGTCATACACCCCATATAGAATAAGACCATAAATTGCGCCCCATGAAAATTGAATTATTAAAGAACTATTCAAAATATGCGGAAGAACAAAAAGATATGACCCGATTACAATCAAAGCCCACACTAAAAAAGCACTGAATATATCAGGCGAAAACACTCCATCTTTCATTCTTAATAAACTGCCTATCTTTTGCTTATAGGTATCATTCATTAAATAACCTATCCAAAAAATGTCCAAAGCAATGAAACAAACTACTGCTACTGATACAATTTTTACGGCTTTGCTCATATCCAACATCTCAATTCCTTTTTTTAGACACGTCCGATTCTTAATTTAATTAATTTATTAATATCTAAGACCTTTTCAACTGCTTCTTTGATTTGCTCAACATTAATCATTTTAAAAGCTTTTAGGCGATCATCAAAATACGTAGCTGGTAGTTCAAACCGATCGATAAAAATAAACGCTTGTGCCATCGCATCATTCGATTCAAAATGTTCAACAAGAGTATTTACTATCGCATTTCTTGCATGATTGACATCTTCTTCGTTTACTAAATTTTTTGAATGTTCTATTGCATCTGTTATTAATTTTTCTGCTTCTTCAAGTCGATCATTTGAAACAATAGTTTTTATAAATACTAACCCTTGTTGACGATCCGATCCTGCAATAACTGATCCACCAATAGTATAAAAAAGCCCGGTTTGTTCTCGAATTTTAAATAAATACGAGCTCATTGAGCCTAAAACACCACCCGTAAAAATCTGATCAAATAACATTAATGCATCAAAATCGTTATCTAAGCGGTCTATTGATACTCCCGCAAAACAAAGCACAGTTTGATCTCGGTTGATCGGATAATCAATAACAGTTGGTTTAACCGGAGCTAATGGAATTTTAGGAATCGGGGTTATTGCTGTTCCTTTCCAACCTCTGAGCGCCGTTTCGACTGCCTTCTTAACATCTATTCCTGCTAAATCTCCCACGATTGCCAAACGAGCTCCAACGGGAGTCATCACTTTTTGATACCAATCGCGCAAGTCTTCTTGAGTAATACTTGAAACACTTTCTACCGAACCTAAATTATTTTTATGATACGGATGGTCTTTGTAAATTGCATCCTTAATAAGCTGGCCTGCAAAGTCATGCGGACTATCCCAATATGCAGCGATATCAGCAAATAGTTGTTGGCGATCTTTTTCAATCGCTTTTTTATCAAAAGCAGCTTGTGTGAGCATCTGCATTAAAAGAGATAAACCATATTCAAACTCGGGCTTAAGCATAGTTAACGTGATAATTCCACTACTTCCACCAATACTTATTCCGCGAGATTCTGCTGCATGGGTAAATTCTTGAGCGTTCATTGATGTCGTTCCCTCAAACAACATATGGCTCATGAAATTCAATAAGCCCTGCTTATCTTCTGGATCATGTGATGGCCGAATCTGTAAATCTAGAATAATATCAATTTTGGGTGTTTTATTGTTTTCATGCGTTAAAAGAATTAAGCCGTTATCAAGCACTTCTTTTTTCGCTTGCGGATATTTAAACTCAACTGCTTCTTTTGCAACTACTTGCTCAACATAGATCCCGCATTCTACCGTTGATTCACGGACTTTACGTGATAAAATCACTTCATCTTGCTTATCTGACTCTTCTTGCAATTTGAGCCAATCTTGAACTTGCGATTCATCCATCGGTAATAGTTGTCCAATGTTCACACGTGACCAAATCAAGTGTGTGCTTATAAACTCAGTTACCTGCAGTGCAGAGATCGGTTCTGGATTATTATTAAAAATCTCATTTTCATTGCCGGTTGCTAAATATAATTTCCCGAGCTCGTTAGCAATTTTTTGATTGTTATCAAATAGAAGCAAATGCTCCATCTCCATCTGTTTTTTAGCACGTTGCAATTGCTCAGGACAAACTCCGTCGCGCATTATTTTTTGTAATTCCTCTTTGATTACTTGTTCAATTTTATCTATCGATTCCTGGTCAATCGGATCCACATGTATAAACATAATGTTGCAATCAAACAACTCATAAAGATCGACTTGCATGTCAGTTGCCAGTTCAAGTTCATCCACCAAGCGTTTATAAAGAATTGAACCCTTGCCTTCTCCAATAATCCAACGTACCAAATCGGCAATTATTCGTGATTGGCTGTCGCGTACGCCCGGCACGGCCCATGCCCATAAAGCCATAGGCTGGGCAATGTCACGATACATCGTAATCGACTTACTGCTCATATCTTTAGAGACCGGATATGTCTCTTTTTTGTAAGAAAGATTAGGCTTGATCTTTTCAAATGCATGTTTTGCCTCTAGAAAGGCTTGCTCAGGGTCAATATCACCTACAATAACCAACGTCGCATTGTTTGGAATGTAATGTTGATGATAAAAGTCTAAAAGGCTTTGACGGGTAATACTCCATAAGTCTTGTTTGTATCCAATAATCGGATAATGATAAGGATGATCGGCGAATAAAGCACTAATCATCTCTTCGCAAAGACTAGTATAATAATCATCTTTATACATCTTTAGCTCTTGGATTACCGCCTTGAGTTCTGCATTTAATAAATCTTCTTTAAAAGAACAATTGCGCATGCAATTTGCTAAAAGTGGTAATGCTACATTCCAATTTTGCTTAGGGAAATCAAATAGGTAGCCGGTGTAATCATGACTGGTAAATGCATTGCAATTACCTGACAATTTGTGAGAAATCAAATTAATATCCGACTCAGAAAGGATATCAGTTCCTTTAAAAATCATATGCTCGAGTAAATGGGCAAGTCCACGCTGACCATCTTTTTCATCTTTTGATCCAACATTGTACCAGAGTTGTATAGCAACTTTTGGAATAGTGTGCACCGGATAAATTAAAATCGTAAGACCATTGGACAAAACATGCTTAGAAACTGATTGCATTGCCTACCTAAATAATGAGACTAATTTTTATTTTATTATGCCCTAGGAACTCCGATTTGACAATTAAATGCATTATTTTAAAGTAATAATCAATACTATGATATACAGGAACTTAATAACACAATACCAATCATCTTTTATCCCCTTAGGCATGCATGGGCTTTTTTATGCAACGCTAGCTCTAATAGTCGGTATTAATTTGCAATTTTTGCAGGTACCTTTTGGTTTGCAACTACTCCTAATTGTCGTTCCAACACTTATGGGACTAACGTATAAAGAAATAACTCATCGCTGCAACTTTTATTTCTTTTTAATCCCTTTTTTTATATTCTGTGGTTCTTTTGCATGTTTTTTGCAATTGCAGTCTCAAAAGAAATTTTTTAAACAATTTAGTAATAAAGTAATCGATATAAAAGGTGAAGTCTCACATTTTGAATCGATCCAAAATACACGATTTAAATACAAAATAATATTAGATATCAAACAGATAAAACCACATCAAGAAAACTCTGTATATCAAAACAGTTCAAGTAGTATTGCTCTGTATGTTCGTTCAAAAGAGAATCTTGAAGTCGGCGATGCAATTGAAATGAATGAGCTCATCTTTAAAGACATTTCAAATCAATCCTTTAAGCACTATTTGGCTAAAGAAAAGATTGTTGCAACATTATTTTTGGAAAAATTTAGCTTTACTTTACTTGAAAAACCTCGATTTAGGATAAATAAAAGCATTTTCTATCTACGAGAATCTATTTTCAATTCTTTAAAAACTAAAATTAATAAAGAATCGTTCGCGCTATTTTCTTCTATATTTCTCGGGAATCGCGGGGCAGTTAAAAATGAGATGGAATCAAAAAAAGAATCCTTTAAAATCTGGGGAACCAGCCATTACTTGGCCCGCTCGGGCTTACATTTAGTTATCTTTGTAATCATTTGGCATTTTATTTTAAGCCTTTTGCCCATCTCTTATCGTGTTAAGCAAATTTTCTTATTGTTTCTTATTCTTTTATACGCACTCCTTTCATGGTCAAGCGTGTCCTTTGAACGTGCATTATTGATGGTAATCATCTATAAATTATGTTTACTAACCAACACTCCATCACATTATGTTCATCTAATTGTGCTCGTTACTTTTGGAGTGCTTTTAGTCAATCCCTTACAACTTTTCTTTTTAGATTTTCAGCTCAGCTTTGGACTCACATTCGCACTTGCATGGTTTAACCATGTACAATCACATAAAAACCGTGCTAAAACCGCAAAAGTCTTGTGATATACGATCTAATTAACATAATTTGAAAAAAGAAACTTATAATAGTGACCATTTTGGGGAGTAGGGATATGGCACATTATTTTAAATTATTATTTATAGTCATTTTTTTTATTAATTTTCCAATATCTGCACGTGAAAAAAAGGATTGGACATTTATTGTTTATGTGGCGGCAGATAACAACTTAAGAGATTTTGCACCACGAAATATAAAACAGATGGCAACTGTTGGCTCCAATAAGAATATTAATATATTAGTCCATGTTGATATTAGATTGAGCGGACAGAAAAAGACAACGCGTCGTTACATAGTTAACAAAAACGATACTGTGCAAGTTGACATGCCAAATGAGAAATTACCAATGGACAGCGGAGATCCACAATCACTAATATCTGCATGCAATTGGGCAATCACAGAATTCCCGGCAGAGCATTATGCATTAATTTTTTGGAATCATGGAACCGGAATCATAGATCCATACGGCAAGCGATCATTTAACACCAATAACTTACTGGTATTTAACCCTGCAAGCGACTCATTTGAATTGGATCGCAGTTATTCATATATTGATTTAATTGAAGAATCGGTTAGCGACCCCAAAGGAATATGCTGGGATGATAGCACGGGCAACTACCTGACTAACCAGAAATTGGAATTTGCGTTGCAAGAAATTACCACCAAATGTTTAGACGGGGCTAAATTCGACATTATTGGGTTTGATGCTTGTTTAATGGCAATGCTTGAAGTTGCTGAAATTATTAAACGGTACGCGCACATTATGATTGCCTCACAAGAAGTTGAACCCGGGCCCGGTCAACGATATGATGAAGCGCTTTCACTTTTCTATACTGGATCACCTGATCCACTCAACTTCGCGCGCCATTGGGTAAATTCCTTTGCAAAGGCATACAAAGTTGGCGGCATTTCAATGGCCTTTGCAGATTATACTCAATCCGCACTTGATCTTAATGCTATTGAACCTCTTGAAAAAAATATAGACAGACTCGGGCAATTATTTCTAAAAGGTCTTACTGAAGATCAGCACAATTACAGAACTATGATTACCAGCGCCCGTGCAAAACGAAACTGCACTCACTTTAATGAACCAACCTACATCGATCTTAATCATTTTTATCAAAATGTTTTAAAATCAATAACTGCGGGAGCAGTTAAAGGAGAGACTGCAGCTGAAATACGTACAACAATTGAAATTGGGATTAATTTAATCAATAAAGCAGTTATTCACAATGCAAGCGGGCCACATTTGCCAGGGGCCAAGGGAATTTCAATTTATTTCCCAGAAAAACGCATCCACCCTTCTTATAAAAAATCTAATTTTGCTAAAAATACTTGGGCAAAATTTATGACTAGCTTTTTATTGTCATAAATTACAACTGGAAGTACACTCGTACATAATTTATCAAGGCGTAGTAACATACGCCTTTTTTCTTCAAATTAAGAGCAAATCAGTGGATGTAAAAAACTACAAACAACAATTACTTGATAAACTATACGCACCCTACACCAAATGCATTCAATGTCCTTTGGGCAAATTAGGTCGCGCAAACGTTGTGTTTGGTGAAGGGAATCCGAATGCCCAGCTTATGTTTATAGGTGAAGGGCCCGGTCAAGATGAGGACCGCCTCGGACGCCCCTTTGTTGGAAGGTCCGGAAAGCTACTTGATAAAACATTAGAACTTGCCGGAATAAGCCGAGCTGATGTTTTTATCGCTAATGTAGTCAAATGTAGACCACCCAGCAATAGAAAGCCAACTGAAAACGAAGCTTACACCTGTACAAATTTATTACTCTTTAATCAAATCAAGATTATTAGACCCGCCGTTATTTGCACACTCGGAGCATCGGGACTTCAAGGCCTCCTGAATAACTATGATATAAAAATATCTCAGTTACGGGGAAAACCTATTGTTGCAGAGAACTTACCCGATACCATTATTATGCCTACTTACCATCCTGCCTATATACTCAGGAATCCCAAAGAACTACCAGCCCTGTTTAATGACATTGAACAAGCACTGGCAATATGCAAAAAACAGAGAAAATCTTAGACTTTTGCTCACTGTTGCGCACTTTTTAAAAAGCAACATTTTATTGGCAACAACCTTCCAATCAGCCTTCTTTAAACTTACTTGCCATTTAAAACAAATTCTTTGCTAGAAAAAGACTGAAACAGATCATTTTCACATTGAAAATTTAATATCTATATTAACGCACAAGTTTTCTATACGTCTGGTGGATAACTTGGTGGATAAGTGGTGGATAAGTGGTGGATATCTAAAAATGCTTTGACGGACAAGCTCATCTGAAAAGCGTTTTAATCACAAGCTCAATGAGAAAAGGCCAACAATGGACTTTTTGAGGTGCTAATAAAAAGTTATCCACAAGTTATCCACCACTTATCCACCAAGTTATCCACCACTATAAAAATCAAAAAAACTCGTTAAAATGGAGCTTTTAAGGGGGTCGGCGGCAAGTTATCCACCAAAAATGGCTTTATCTATTATTATTATAAGTTATAAAAAGTTATATATAAAACAGTAATACAACCAAAAATCTACCTAAAAGCACGAACATAGAGCTTGCGCTCTGTCGCCGTTTATAATAAAATGTTTTTATATAAAGATTCAAAAACTATATAATCTATACTTATTTCGATATTACAATTGCAACTCTATTAGAAGGCTATTCACATTGAGACTCACTGAAGTTATCGACGAACTCGTTGAAGAACGTGGCCTAGATAAAGATGTCCTAAGCGGAATCGTTTGCGAAGGCATGTTGGCCGCATATTCAAAAAGATATCCAGAATTTACCCTACAAGTTAGTTTTGACAAAAAAACCAATGAAATGGTTATTTTGGTTGAAAAAGAAGTTGTTGCAAACGTTGAAGACGAAGAATTTGAAATTAGTCTTCGTAAGGCTCGTACTGTTAATGCAAAAGCTGAAGTTGGCGAAACAGTATTGGTCCCCTTTGAGGGAAAGATCGGTCGTATCGAAATTTTGCGAGCTAAGCAAGTAATAGCCAATAGCATTAGAAAAATTGAAGCCTCTGCGGTGCATGAAGAATTCAAAGAAAAAGAGGGAACAATTGTTCACGGCACCATTCACAAATGTGAGCGCGGTGGAGCAGTTGTTAAGATTGGCGAAACCCTGGCCTTCTTGCCTAAGTCTCTAATGATTCCTGGTGAAAAATGTTCCGCTGGGTATACCATACGAGCGCTTCTTAAAGAAGTATTGCCCGAGCCTCGTAATGACAACCAGCTTATATTAGATAGATCCTCTGAGCTCTTCTTGCAGCGACTCTTTGAGCTTGAGTTCCCTGAGGTGTTCGAGAAATTAGTAGAAATTAAAAAAATTGTACGTATTCCTGGCTACAAGTCTAAGGTTGCGGTTGTGTCTCACGATAAGAACATCGATCCTGTTGGAACATGTATCGGAATCGGTGGTGCTCGCATTAAGCCGATCTTAAAAGAATTAAGCGGCGAAAAAATAGACGTAATCGTATGGAGTGAGTCCCCCGAAATATTAGTTCGCGATTCTCTTAAGCCGGCTCAAATTAACCGGGTTGAAATTAATGATGGTCAAGATTGCAACGTATGGCTTAATGAAGATCAGCGCTCTCTTGCTATCGGCAAAATGGGTCAAAACATCGCTCTTGCCTCTCGTTTAAGTGGGTACAATATTCACTTAGTAAAAACAGAGCAAGTAGACAAGAAAGACGATGAGATCGCTATGGACATGGAAGAATTTGATTGATTTTTTAAAGAAAGTGTTTGTAGGTGCCCATGCGTGTATATGAATTTGCAAAAGAACATGGATTATCGTCGAAAGAGCTCGTAACGTTACTTAATAAAGAAGGTTATGAAGTCTCCAGTCACATGGCTGTTCTTACCGACAAAGCGCTTAGTTTTTTAGAAAATAAATACAAAAAAGCTGAAATAAAGCCAGAAGTAAAAAAAGAAGTAGTTTCTGAGGCTCGTCTCGCTGATGCACCTGCACCAAAAGAAATCGCAAAAGAACCTGCAAAGTCTTCAATACAGCAAGAAGCTGTCATAGCAAAGGAAGAGAAAAAAGTGATATACGCGCC
>CAZPZX010000016.1:14635-19780 GCA_964591235.1 uncultured Pseudomonadota bacterium | reverse complement strand
CTTTTATTTTGCGCTTATATGTCTTGGCAGAATCGAAAAATAGTAGTTTTACTAATTGTTGTGTAATGGTACTTGCACCCTGTTTTTTTCTACCGGATTTAAGATTCACTAAGACCGATCTAATAATTCCTTTCCAAGAGATGCCATTGTGATTAAAAAAATCCCAATCTTCTGCCGCCAAGAATGCATGGCGCACATGGAGTGGCATCGCATCTAAACAAATTGGTTCGCGTCGATCCAGTTGAAATCGTCCCCATTCATTGCCTTGATCATCCAATAATATGGACGGATGGCCGGGATTATAATGAGCAAGTGGTGAAAAGTCGACAGAATAATTATTAAAGATATAAAAGCCTGCACCTAAAATGAGGCATACTCCCAATAAAAAACTGAATAGTAAAAAATGTAATATCTTCATTTGAATTTTGATAATTTCTTGAATCGTCGATTTCAACATTATACACTGTGATCAATTAATACTAAAGGTAAAGTATTACGGGATTTGTAATGAAAATAAAACAACCATTATCAGCGTTATTATTTTATGTGATAGCGAGTCTTCTTTTTTTAGTAGATTTAGGATCATTTTCAATATTTGAGCGACCTATTATTTATAGCCTTCTGTGCTTTTATTTACTCCAGTTAGCGCGCCCGATCAGCTGGTGCCGCGTAACATTTGCCTGCCTTCTTTTTTCACTGAGCTCCCTACTGCATTATGATCGATTTGGCCTGGCCCTAGTGTATCTGATTCCGGCCACTCTTTTAGGGATAAAAATGCGCAACGTACTCTATGAATCCCACTGGCAGTATTACTTACTTTTGGCAGCCTGCCTTTTGGCCCAGATCATAGTTGTCGAGCATCTGATTCTGCATCTTACGATCAGTATACCCTATACAATTTCCACCCTGTTTGTTAACCTAGTAATAATAGGTCTTTTGAGCTATTTACCTTTGAAATAACAGATTTAAGGCAAACGGGCAATCGCTGCTCCTTTTAGGGGTGGAGGAAAGTCCGGACTCCTAATGAATACAGAGCCTGGCAAGGTTATACAAGCCAGGGCAGTGCAGGCTCAAGCCTGGGCTGATGGACAGCGCCACAGAAAATAACCGTCTTTATGAAAATGAAGGTAAGGGTGAAAATGGGTGGTAAGAGCACCCAGTATTAATAAGTAATTGTTAATAAGGGCAAGCCCCTCTGGGAGCAAGACAAAATAGGCATGTGTCGGTCATTCATTCCGGTTAAACATGCGGGTATGTCGCATTAGATAAATGATTGCCGGATACGCAAGTATCCACAGAATCCGGCTTATAGTTTGCCTTACTTTTTTAACTATCTTAGTTACTTAATTTATAAATAAATTTATACTTATTTTTATTTTAAAAACCTTTAAATAAGTATGAAATCATCAATGCGCAAACTATTTCATCATCTACTTTGGTTTTTACCGTTTTTCGCATTTGCGATCGGCTATTTTGCACTCAGTTTTATCTTTAAAAGTAAAACTCTTAATGCTCCTGCATTAATTGGTAAATCGATTGATAAAGCGATCACCATATTATCTGATCAAAATTTAAACATGAGAATTGTTGGCACTAAGCCTGATGCAGACTTGCCAGAAGGCACGATTATTAGCCAAACCCCTGCTGCCGGATCAAAAATTAAAGAAAGTCAGACTATGTATGTCGTGATTGCAAAAAAACCAGCAGCTATTCTCGCACCTGATCTAAAAAATAAAACAATAAGTTGTGCGCAAAAGATTGCTCAAGATTTAGATATAACTATCAAGCATCATTCAATTCCAAGTGAGGCGCCAAAAGATTATTGTATTGCGCAGATGCCATCTGTAGGAAATGAATTAGAAAATAATACGATGATGGTATATGTAAGCAGTGCAGAAAATAAGCCCGTTATTATGCCATCATTTAAAAATGTACCGGTCGATCAAGTTCTTTCATTTTTACAATTGCATGGTATTACGCCAACTATTATACACTCAAGACCTGAACTTTTAGGCCCAAATCATCAATGCACGCAATGCATTGTTATTGATCAACGCCCAATGGCAGGATCCCTAATTCAGATAAATACAGACAAAATGCCGTTGATTCAATTACAAGCACAAGAAAGATAATCTATTACTTTAACCGACAAGTAACGGTAGAATCTTTAAAACGAACGCCCTCTATAACTGCATCAACAACAATTTCTTGGGACTTTTTAATCTCATGGAGATTGATATTAGAATTGCATGTATGGCCTTGAATAGGCGGAAAAGTAGTGGCACCAAATGAGCAACTATTTGAAAAATTAAGAGCCAGAAAAATAGTCATCTGTTTATAGGGATCATCTGAGTTACTAGACTGTTTTTCAACTAATATACTACCCATATAATCAGGTTTGCCTTGTAATTGAGCTAACTTAATAAGTTCATGTAAATAAACAACCTGCTTATTCGCAGTGGACTTAAGTTCAAAAGACTTTTTTCCCTCTGGTGTTTCAAAACTTACTATCACGTCAGAGTAACTTTTATTTTCCAAACTTCCGACATAGATTTTTTTACTTAATCTTGCTGCGTGTTCTTTTTTTGCTAAATCAGCATTAAGTAGTTGTTGCAAATCCATTGCAACGATATAACTGCTGGTCAAACTTGCTACAAGAATGAAATATTTAATATTCATGATTTCCTTTTTACTTACGATTTAATGGTTGCGGTAAATACAGTTTCACTATCTTCGATGACTGCATCAAAATTGATTCCTAAGGGTGCTGGAGTTTCAACTAAATTTAAGAAAGTAGACGCTTTTTCACTCATTTTAACTGGTCGTAAAACTACTGAAGTAAAAACTTTCATTTCCTCTGATAAAGCTAATACAAGCAAAACTGACATTTTTTTATAGCGATCATCGTCTCGAGCTGCTACTTTATCAATACCTACAACAGCCATACTGGAAGTTGGAGTGGATTGCTCACAAGCAATCCCTTTATTAAGGGCAACGCTTGTGCTCTGCTCAGCAGGTAATGTAATCGTTATATTTTTTTGTCCACTTTCAAAGCTTAAGACAATATCATCGATAGTTTTATTTTGCCATTGACCTAAATAGATAGGCGGCCGCATTGCATAATTATTACAACCAACAAAAACAAATAATGACAGTACTAACTTATTCATAAAATCCTTTTATTCACTTGCCGAATCGACGCTGTGTATTTATAAATGAATCATATGCTTTTTGCAAATGATCTTTGGTTAAGTCAGGCCAGTAGCAATCCATCATGTAAAGCTCAGCGTATGCTGCTTCATACAATAAGAAGTTGCTTAACCGTGAAACATATCCGGTGCGAATAATTAAATCAGGGTCCGGAATATCTTTATTCCACATATGCTCGCGAAATAGTTCAGGATTAATATCATCCTCTTTTATTTTTCCGGTTTTAATATCTCGAGCTAAAGATTTGGCCGCAGCGACAATTTCTTGACGTGCACCATAGCAAAAGAGGAAGCAAACGGTAATCGTTTTACAGTCGGCCGTTTCTGTTTCAAATTTATCAAGTAATGGCAAGAGCTGAGATGGAAATAAAGAGCGATCTCCGATAAAGCGTAATCGGATGTCATTCTTTTTAAATTCATCCACACCTTTTTGCGCCTCTTTCATCATAAGATCAAACAGATAACTTACTTCTTCAACCGGACGATTAAAATTCTCCGGGGAAAAAGTATACAGCGAAAGATATTTAATTTTTTTCTCGACGCAAAACTCAACAATCGTTTTGACCGAATCGATGCCCGCTTTATGGCCTTCCCATGGTTTTAAGCCACGCTCTTTGGCCCAACGGCGATTGCCATCCATAATACATGCTAAATGCTGCAAACCGGTATTTTCTTGAATCGCATTAGATTCAGGAACATCAATATTGGTAGCAACTAAGGACTGTTGTTTTGACAGATAAAAATAATGAAAACCGGCTAAAAAAATAATTAATAATAATAGTCCACGAACTATGCTGCTAATACTCATGCTGAAAAAATCCTAATCTTATACAGTCGCGGCTACTTTTGAGGTAAAGCCCGTTGCAATTAACACGCGTTGAATCACTTTGTACATTACAACCATGCCAACCGCAAAGAGTAAACGCTCTGCTATTACGACCGGGATAAGCATAAGCCATTGATCAGGAGTCATTGAAACAGTATACATCCAAATTACCGAACCAACTGCATGGGCAGTAAAGGTACTTGCCAATGCGGTATTGAAAAGATTTTTAGGAGCCCATAAGGTCAGATAAACGGGAATCAGCCAGAATAAACTATAGAGTGCCGCTTGTGCGCCAACCGGATGAGCTAAAAATAAAACCATGCACAAGACTGCCGGTAATACTTTAACTATTTTGTTTGAAGTTGCCCAATATAAAGAAGCGAAGAGCCCCGGAATATGATATGCCAAAAACTCAAAAGGAATATGAGCGGTTAATAAAAAATTAAGTCCCAAACGTAAACCAAAGACTGACAATGCTCCGGCAATCCCTGCAAACGCACCAGCTAATGGAATGCAAATGGCACCCAATGAGAAAAAGGCTACTTGCGATCCAAGAATAAAGCTCACTTTTGCAAGCGAGCCAAGCTTAATTAAAGTATTAAACATTACCGCATTCCACATCGGACTTATTAATTTTTTATGAACCATACAACCCACCGTTAAAGGTAATATTTTTAAAAAAACATTTTTATTAAAGAGTACCCTGCAATCACTGATTAGGCAACTTTCAAAACAATAATAATACCATTTGAAAACTAAACAATTTTTGTTATAGTATTCGTATATATTTAAACATGTACCTATAACAGAGGGGTTATCATGGTACTCTTTTTAGCTTTTCTTCAGCCAAATATAGGCTCTTTTTTAAATAAACAGGGCAAAGCTACCCTTTCATTTATTCATTCTGCTCATTCCCTCCATCCCCATCATCATTATTCTTTTTAATGGTCTTGCATTAGCTCTTTCTATTTACATTATTTATTTAATTTGAGCCCTTTTAATGAGGGATACTCATACTTTTTTTAGGAATATGATGAATTTATATATTTATTTATCAACTTTTCTTTTTTTCGTGCAATTAACGTCTATGGACCGCCCTTACGATGTAGC
>CAZPZX010000016.1:0-14535 GCA_964591235.1 uncultured Pseudomonadota bacterium | reverse complement strand
AGAAGAACGATTAATGATGCTAATCAAAGAACCGGTAAATTTTAAGGAATAATAATGAATACATTCTTATTTTTATCAGTCTTTAGTTTATTAGGCATATTATATTTTTATCTCGGATTACGCGCTTCAAAAAATGTCACCACCGATACCGATTACTTTGTTGCGAATCGACAATTGGGCATATGGCAAATCAGTAGCAACTTAATTGCGACCCAACTAGGTGGCGGTATGCTCTTGGGCACCGCAGCATCCGCATACTCGAGCGGCTATCTGGGTATTTTTTATACGTTGGGAATGGCACTTGGATTTATCCTCTTAAGTTTGGGAATCGCCGGACGCCTGCAGCAATTTAAGGTTACTACTACAGCGCAACTTTTTGAAACCCAGTATAAATCACCACTTCTTAAACAGATTGCGTCATTACTTTCGATTATTACGCTCTTTGGGATTCTTATTGCACAAGTAGTAGGATTTAAAAGTTTGATGGCTGCCGTTGGATTTGGTCAATGGTGGATCACTCTTCCTTTTTGGCTATCAGTAGTTGCCTATACCATGATTGGTGGATTACGCGCAATCACAATCAATGATATGGTGCAGCTCTGTATTATTACCGTCACCTTCGTAAGTATCTTTTTTTACATTCTGGTAAATAATCCTGGCTCATTAATCGGCTTATGGCAAAATCAAGCAACACTCTTTAGTGCACAGCCATTTTCATTTTCAATGGTGACCAGCATCATTTTAATGCCGGCGCTCTTTTCATTAATCGAACAAGATTTAGCACAACGTTTTTTTGCTTCCCGCTCTAAAATGGTAGCAACCTTTTCTGCTATTAATGCAACCGTCTTTTTATTATTGTTTGCATTAATACCGGTATATTTAGGCATGCAGGCTAAAATAATGAATATCGAAATTCCTATTAATGCAAATCCCTTAATCATGCTTATACAAACGATGTTACCACCATTTGTATTTGCGCTCGCATTGTGCGCAATTGTTGCTGCGATTATTTCTACTGCAGATGCACTTATGAACGGGATCAGTGCAAACATTACTCAGGATTTTAAAATCCGTAACTATATCGCGCTTAATAGCTTGCTCATTTCTAAACTCACTACATTAACCATCGGCATTAGTTCATTAATTGCATCATATTTTGTACCGCAAAATATTATCGATATTATTATCAGCAGTTATGAAATATCGGTCTGCTGTTTATTAGCTCCTCTGCTTGTCTGTTACTTTAAGCCAAACGTACAAAAGCTTCCGGCATTCCTGGCAATCGCGGCCGGATTATGTGGCTTTATCGTGTTCAGAATATGGCCTATCTGGATTCCTCGTGAATTGATGGGATTACTATTTTCAGGAATCGGATATCTTGTTGGTATATGTATATCAGTAAGAAAAATTAATTAGAAGTTAGAAATTAGAGGGGAGCAATGAAATATCGCGCAATTATTTTTGATATGGATGGCACCATCGTTAACACTGAGCATTTATGGAAACAAGCAGGCCGAACCATAATAAAAAACCGAGGATATGTTCTAAGTTCCGAGCAAGAGCATATCCTTGCTCAAAAGCTACCGGGTATCGGACTGCGTAATTCATGCAAGCTGATTAAAGAAATTATAAATACGTCCGATAGCGTCGAAACATTAATGCGTGAAAAACAGGCAATCGCATGTCAATTATATGCTACGGGTATCTGTTTTATAGATGGCTTTCCCCAATTTCACGCACAAGCTACTGCTCTGCAATTAAAGATGGCAGTTGCCACCAATGCCAATCTGCAGACTCTTTACTTTACTAATAAGAGCTTAAACCTAGCGTCGTATTTTGGAGATCATTTATACACAATTAATCATGTAAATAATTTTAGCAAACCAAATCCTGCCGTTTATTTATATGCAGCTCAACAATTAGGAGTTGAACCCACAGAATGTATTGCAGTGGAAGATTCGGCCTTGGGGATTATGGCAGCACAAGCAGCAGGCATGTTTTGTATCGGTATTAATACTGCAGGCAAACCCGAACACATTCAAATGGCAGACTTAAAAATTAATCGGTATCAAGAAATAGATTTAAACTCATTATTAAATTCTTGATTTAAATTTGTAATTTATTACTTTGATAAACACTCAATACATTTTTCTTATCTATAATCAAATAAAAGGCGATCTAAATCGATATGCTTGCAAAACAACCCCCCAGTTCGATTACCATCCAGATGACACGGATATGGTCTTTGTGTTGTATTATTACTAGGGTAGTAAATGAATATTAGTTTTTGCCTTTCAGCAATCGTTCTTGCGTCAATATTATTCAGTTTTTACAACATTGCATTATACGGGAAAAATCGATTAATAGCCTTTTTTAAACATACTGCTTCATTTTTAAGTGTCGTATTTGGATTAATCGCACTTGAACTGGGTGGAAGCATGATGCTTGGTACCTGTCAAGAAGCATATTCTATCGGCATCTATGGACTCTTATATGTTATTGGTATTAGTTGCGGTTTTTTACTCTTGGGATGCGGATTCGCATCTAAAATGAAAACAATGAATGTTGAAAGCACATTAGATATATTTGAAATTAAATATAAATCACCGCTCATCAGAACAAGTGCGTCATTACTTTCTTTGGTGACTATCTGGGGATTACTTTTAGGCCAAATCATCGCCACTAAATCTCTTATTCATGCATTAGGCATTCAAAGCGATTATATTTTTGTTGGGGTTATTTTTTTAATTATTCTATATGCAATCGTTGGCGGGTTAAGCGCTGCGGGAATCACGTGGCAAGCTCAATTAATTTATACAATTATTGTGTTCAGTGGAATTTTTGGCTTTTGCTTATTTATGGAGCCTCCCTCGTCAGTTTCAACACTCTTTGTAAATCGTGTTTGTTTTCCTGATAGTACGATGAATTTCACAACCGTATTTTCATCAGTAGTTATGCCGGCTTTGTATTATATTACTGATCAAGAATTTGCTAAGCCACTTTTTAGCGTAAACAATAAATTCACCGCGGCTGGGGCAGCTATTTGCGCAAGCCTCTTTATGCTCATTTTTTCACTCGTACCTATTTATTTTGGTATTAAGGCAAAAATGCTGAATCTATCGATTCCTGATGACATGAGTCCTTTAATACCAGTTTTAAGTATCTTGACAAATAATACCGTCGTGTTTTTAGCCGTCTGCGGTATGGCCGCAGCCTTGATTGCTATGATCGATTATTATTTATGGTCAGTCAGTTTAAGTATTACTCATGAGCTTGGACTAGCACATAGTTGGTTTAAAGATAATAAACGATTCGATAAAATTATGGTCTTTATAGTGGGTCTGGTCGCATTGCTAGGAACCTATTGCACCACTTCCAGCGCTATTCAAATTCTTTTATATAGTTATGAACTGTATGATTCTTGCTTAATCGTTCCCCTCACCATGAGTTATTTCCAATCAGATCTAAAAAAAGGATCGGCTATTGGCGCAATTATATTTGGCTTAAGTGGATTTATTTTATTTCAAATAATCACCGTCTCTTTTTCAGGACAAATTGCTTCATTGCTACTTTCTTTAATCGGCTTTTATTGTGGTGGACTAATAGAGAGTGGTATTTCGAAATTAAAAGCAATTAAACAATCGCATACCTGTTCGGTTTAAATACTATTTCTACAGTAATTAATAATAACGAGAAGATTTACGCAATCATTTTTCGATAAAAAATTTAACTAAAAAGTAAAAAACATTATACTAAAAGCCGCTTTAATTGTTTAATAATTATTTAAAAAGGTCATCATGAGATTTTTTTACATAGTCATTTTTACTATTTCATCACTTTCTTCACTCTTAGCAATGGATTCATCAGATGATCATGCTTCCAATAGCCTTTCTGTACGAGAAAGACCATTCCCAGAAGAGTGTACTCATGAGCGCAATGCTAGAAAAAGTACCAACCCATTAGAAATAGGCAGTCAAATAGTAAGAAAAGATTTGAGATTAGAACTATCAACAGATAATCCTGAAGAAGTAAAAAATGATCCAACTGAAGAAAAAAATAGAATACACAGAGATCCAAATCTCATAGCAAACTTACTCAAAGGATTACAAAAAAAAGAACAAGACCAAGCAGCAATACGAAAAAAATATATAAATTATATTACTTCTGGGGCCACCTACCTGACATTACATGAAGCGTTCAAAGAAGAATATTTGCAAAATAAATTAAATGAATTTGACGAAGTGTCAAAGTTTTATAAAACTTTGGCATAATCCAACGAAAAAAAGCTAACTAAGCAAGAATCTAATTGCTAAAAAGATAAAACAGTAAGATAAATAAAAGGACTTATTATGAAAAAAATACTATTAAGTATAAATCTATTATCATGCATCTGTTTGACTCGCTTAAATGCAATGGGCATTGATGAGAATAAATGCAGGCTGCTACCAAATTATATCGTAGGTTTAGACCAGGTCGGCGTACGAGATGTACTTCAAGATCTTATGCTAAGAGATTCAGGGAGCGACTTCTGGAAGAGAAATCGCCATATGTTTTTAAAATATGCAGAGGTTACAGTTGAAAGTTTTGAAACTTATCATAACGAAATAATAAAAAAATATGGTCCACTACCACCTAAAAAGAATGACGAATTAGAAATTTTTCATAAATCTCTTTCAGGCCTTGTAACTGCAAAATTAATAAAAGATCGACTTGTAGAACATGACTCTAGAGTAATAAAACCATAACAAGTAAACTTTGAGTTTAGGGACACATAGTTTTTTAAAGGAATTAATGATGAAATATCTTATTTTGTTCCTTCTCCTAACAAGACCATTAATTGCTATGGGTCCCCATTTTGAAAAGTATGAGGATCTCTACAGCGATCAGCATAAACAATCTGTATTTGAAAATAGAGAAGTTGCATGGCAAGGCTTACAAGAAACTGAAAAAAGACAGCGGCAAGAATACGAGCGAGCTCTGCAAAAAGAACGTGATAGTGGACAACTGAGATATCAAGCAATTGTCAAAAAGCTCCAAAAAGCGATTTACAATTACCATGTTCAAAAAACTAAAAACTGTCTTGTAAGGCTTACCCAAATCGATAATTATCAGGATTTTGAATTATGGAGAGAAAATCGTTTATCTCTCCGACTATACATTCGTAATGCACTTGAATGCGCAGCACAATCTCATCAAATACCTGAGGCCCGACAAATTGCTCATGAACTGCGTATCTTTGATCAAACATACATGTCAACTTATTATAAAGGATAGTTATAATAATTGCGGGGCTATTTTCTGGGATATTGGCTGCATTTCTTTATAGTCATTGACCAATGT
This sequence comes from uncultured Pseudomonadota bacterium, assembly GCA_964591235.1. Lineage (GTDB taxonomy): Bacteria > Babelota > Babeliae > Babelales > Vermiphilaceae > BTUB01. The sequence goes on along the minus strand of CAZPZX010000016.1, from coordinate 9,195 downwards.
ATTATGTTCAGTAGAAATTAACCATTAAAAAATAGAAGATGCGTATGTTATGGGTTCTATTACTTTTAAGTTCAATCTCCTGCTTATGCGCCATGGATTATGGCAGGCCTGCTAAAAAAAAGAAGCTTCACTATCGATTACCTAATGCTTTTGTCCCGACGGATCCTGATAGAGATGAATTCCGCGCGTGCAGCTTTCATGTAACACCAGCTGAATTTGATCAAATAACCGCAATGAGCGATTCATTTGCACAGCATGTCAAGGATGAATCAACTTACTTAGAAGCAGATGTACAGAATATATTTAATAGAATGCAACAAAAAAATCATCATAAAAAACCAACCAAATCTTACGCAGAAATTACACAAGAATTAAAGAAAGAGCACGCACATTGTAAAAATGAACTTGCAGCGTTGATGGGTCAGCTTAAAGCAATAGAAGGCAAAGCAGATGATTCTAAATATGTAGAGCTCGACCTTCTGGAAAAAAAAATAGCTACAATTTCCCGCAAATTTATGATTCTGTCACATGCAAGTAATCTCCATTTACTGCACACAACTCAAAAAAGAATTGAAAAAATAAGTCGAGAGCGTATGAATAGACGTCTTTCATCACTTTTTGCACTTATTGAAGCTACTCAAAAAGAAATGCAGGATGCAGAGCATCCGTAGCTTGTCAATAATTGGATGAAAATTATGCCCTGTTTGACTGCCAGGTGCTTTAAAAACCCTAAATTATTGGGGCAGGATTTCGCAGCGACCCAATACATAACAAAATGCTTCATCTAAATCATCAGTCACATAAAAATATTCAAGCTCCTCAGGTAAGATCGCCCCATGCGCTAAGCCTTCTTTTTCTATCCACTTGATAAAATAATGCCAATATTCTTTACCAATCAAAACAACCGGAACTCGTTTTAATTTTTTTGTCTGAATAAGCGTTAATATACCCGCCATTTCATCAAGCGTCCCAAATCCGCCGGGGAATATGACAAACCCTGATGAATATTCTGTTAACAACCATTTTCGGGCAAAAAAATAATCTAGTTCTATATAATTTTGCATGCAATTTGATGGTGGCTGCTCTAATCCTGCCACCCCAATACCAATACTTTTTCCCTTATCTTTACCTATTGGCAAATCACAACTAGCAGCCTCCATAATACCCGGGCCGCCTCCGGTTAAAATGGATATACCACTATCGGCAAATTTTTTTCCCAACTGATTTGCTTGTTGCCAGTAGCTTGTATTATTAGTAATTCGCGCACTGCCAAAAATGGTCACTAGCGGAGTTTTTAATTGAGAAACATGCCATGCTCCGCGCACAATCTGAAATACTGCTTTTAGTAAATGAAAAAAAAGTCCCATAAATCTAAACAATCGAGAAAAAAACATCATAGAAATTTCCTTTCTTAATTAAAGTAAGGCTACTTAAAATGCCTAAAAATAATCAAATAGTTTTGCGGATTGCTGCAATAATAAAAATTGTTAAAATCAAAAATAAAAACTCTTATGAAGTTAATACTCGTAATAAGTCTTTTATTAATCGAAAATATTTTTGCTAGCCTACCGGCACCAAAGCCGATAAAACCAGCGCGAACGCCAGAATTGGTACTCCAACAAAACATTCTTATGCAACAAGAACAACAAAAGGAATACGACCTACTCTTAGAAACCTTGGGACTGGTTAGCATGATAAGCCCTCACGCTTCTCCGCAACCCTGTAAATCTCCTCTTTTATCCCCGCGCAGAGCACGAATAATTTCACAACAATAAAAACACTCGTTTTTCTAAAAAGCCTTATATATGCGCCATATTTTTAAACAAAATATTTTCAGTTTGAAAACTTTGAGGTAATTATGCTACACTCAAAGCAGAGAAATAAGAATGATAGGTATTTGGTTATACCAATGGTATAATAAAAACCGATAAAAAAGAGCGCTTTTAAAGGGTTTAGCGTGAATATTAATTCCATCAGTCACCGTATTTTACTAGTTCTTTGTTTGTGGGCCTGCCCTTTAAATGCTATTCAAGACAATTCAAATTCACCCTATACGTTAGTGAACCCTAATGACGATGTGTGGCTCAATGTGTATATCCACGGGATTATAAGCATTAGACCATTAGTTACGGTTACTAACTTTCCACGATTTTTAACGGATAATGTTTGTGATTCAATCTATGCTGAAACCGTTCATGAGATGCGAGATGATCCCTTTTTCTATCAAAACCAGACTATTCAAGCTCCGGGACTCCATCCGATTTACCCTGATGACTTAAAACAGGGTTCAACCGCCCATATTATGGGTATTCTAAGTGAAGAGATCACCAAGCTTAATGCACCGGCACAACGTAAAAACTTTTATTACACCTATGGTTGGTCAGGGCTTTTGAGTAGATCTGCCCGCTATCATGATGCTCAACTTCTATTACATGCGCTTGAAAAAGAGGTTACTCGTTGGCGATTGCAAGGCGTAAACCCTAAAATTAGACTTATTGGATATAGCCACGGCGGAACAATTGTTCTTAAAACCGCCCTGGTTAAAAATTGTGAAAACATCAAAGTAAGTTATTCAATCGATGAAGCAATTTTATTAGGCACACCGATTCAATATGATACTGACTATTTAATCACTGATAGCTTCTTTAAAAAAGTATACAATTTCTTTTCACGTGGGGATCGCGTTCAAAAATTAGATCTCTTTTCATCAGGTGAATTTTTCTCAGATCAAGTATTTAAAACACATGGTGGTTTTGAATGCATTCCTGACAAATTAACACAAGTTGAAATCAAAGTAATTCGCAAGCGTGGTGAAGCATGTCGACCATTATGTGTTTCTGATGCACAAGAACCGTTAATATATGATGGCAAATGCTGTTCTATCAAAACATTAAGAAATGTATCCCCCGGACATATGGAACTCTGGTTTTTTGGATGGACTCCAAACCACTATCGCCCATCGTTCCCTTTATACCCTTTGCCGATCGCATTGTTTGTACCCTATTTAGTAAACGCGATTAAACCCTATGAATCAAGTTTTGATCCGTCAATTCCGATCACCATTACCATCGATGTACGCAGAGATTCTATGATAATTAATAGTAATCGTAAATGCGATGCGCATATTTATCGCATGCCGTTTATGGGATTACAAAATTTCATCAAATTTAAAGATTATGCTATTTCACACCAGCCAAACCCGGTCTTTTTTAATCGCTGCATCTATGATGAGCATATTGAAAATGCCTATCGCAAAGCGTGGATTATTTTAAAAGAGAAAAAGTGCGCGCACCGTGCAGAAAGAAAATGTTGTTCGACCTGTAACTAATATTATTTACCAGCAATTTAATCTAACAAAGACACAGACTACTATCGGTAAAAAGAACTAGTAAGAATGTTCTCATACTAAACTCCTTTTATTTATTCATTATTTTTTTTGATCTTCTTCCATAATGAAATAAAATCATCAATATTCATCTGCTGAGAACGCAAAGCTAATGTTTCTTGCGGAATTTTACTAATATCAAAATGTGTTTGTGCAAAATTATTTTTGAGCGTGCGACGCGGCTGCGCAAAACATAATTTGATAAATTTCCAAAATTCTGTTTCGTCAGGAATCTCTTTTAACTTCGTGCGCGGTTTAAAATATAGCAACCGTGAAGTTACTTTTGGTGGTGGCAAGAATGCACCCGGCGGTACTTTATCTAGCATTTTCCATTCAAAATAATGTTGGAAAAATAATGAAGGAAATCCATAACCACGCCCAGATGTTTTAACAATCTTTTGAGCAACCTCTTCTTGTATCATGATCACCCCTTCTTTAAGAAGATGCCGATTTTTTTGCAGCATATGCAAAATAGGAAAGGTGATTTGATACGGCAAATTGGCAAGTAATGTCCAAGGCGCATAGGGTTCTAGACGCTTAAAATCTAAATCGAGGATATTCTCCTCATAGACTGTTAAGCGCTTATCTTTGACTGCATTACGCACAAATCCAGCCCATTGCGGGTCGATTTCAAAAATCCAATAGTGCTCAAAGGGATGTTTGACGATCTCTTTAGTTAAGAAACCGTCACCACATCCAATCTCAAATACGCTACTATCTTTAGTGAGCGTAACGTTATCAAGCATATGCTCGACAACTTTTTGATCACGCAAAAAATGCTGACCAAATTTCTTTTTTATTCGTATTCCGTGTGATTCTGCCATACTTTCTTTTATTTCATTAAAGCTTCTCTAAATAGATCCAAGTCTTCTAAAACTTTACCTACTCCTTTTACAACACAAAAGAGTGGATCTTCTGCAACAGATACCGGCAATCCCGTTACTCGAGAAAGTAAACGATCGATGCCGCGTAAGAGTGAACCGCCACCGGCAAGCTTAATACCTTTATCCACTAAATCTGAAGATAACTCTGGTGGAGTATTTTCTAATGCAACACGGACCACATCAACGATGCTTGCAATAGTTTCAAGTAACGCTTCGTTAACTTCTTGGCTGGTTAAGGTAATGGTCTTAGGAACACCGGTTACTAAGTCACGTCCTTTAACCTCTACCGTGCGTAATTCAACTAAAGCATCTAATAAAGCCGCACCAATTTCAATCTTTATGCGTTCTGCCGTGCGCTCACCTATTAATAGATTATACTTTCTTTTAACATATTGCACGATTGCGCGATCCATTTCATCACCGCCGACACGGACTGAACGGCAAAACACCACCGATTTTAATGAGATTACTGCCACCTCGGTAGTTCCGCCACCAATATCAACGATCATGCTTCCGCATGGCTCTTGAACCGGTAAGCCTGCTCCGATTGCTGCTGCCATTGGCTCTATAATAGTATGAACTTCGCCCCGTGCTCCCGCCTGTTTTGCTGAATCTTTAACGGCACGCTCTTCAACTTGCGTGATGCCTGAAGGCACACCGATAATCATACGAGGGCGCACTAAGGTGCGACGATCATTATGAACCGCGCGAATAAAGTAACGCAACATACTTTCGGTTAATTCAAAGTTTGCAATAACCCCGTCACGAATTGGGCGTGATGCAACGATACTTTCAGGAGTTTTTCCTAACATCTCTTTTGCGCTTTTTCCCGCAGCAAGAACTTGGTTAGTTCCCGCTTTTACTGCAACTACTGATGGTTCATTAAGTACGATTCCTCTACCGGGTACATAAACCACGGTATTTGCCGTCCCCAGATCGATGGCAAGATCGTTTGAGAAAATACTGAAAATTCTTTTAGCGGGAAAAAATTTCATATGTTTCCTTGTTTAAAAATTAAATTCAAGTCCAAGAGATACTTTATACGAATGAACAAACCGATGTCCAACCAATAAGGTAAAAGGTATATCCCATGCGGCACGTACAATAGGTCGTGCACAGCGCTCTGTACTCGTTTTATCAAAGTCATAAAAAGCTGATAGCGTAATATATTCCGATGCCCATTTTGATCGCTCTTCAACTTGCGCTAAATTAACCGGCACAGTTTTATTAATGCGCTCATCGGTCCAATTATCTTTCCAATGATTGATCAAGGTATATTGAATGCGAACACCTAATCCTTCTCGAATACCTTCCCATTGTCCGTATAAATAAAAGATTTGAGTAAAGCCCGGATTCACGCGAGCAGGACCAACAACCACACCAAAAATATCGGGTTCACTAATATTGGTTTCGCCGACTGCTGCCAGTGGATGTAATACCGGCATGCGCTGTTCTGAAGTACGCGCAAATCGTTTGCTGCCCCGTAACAATAAACCAACTTTCCAATCTTCTTTTAGCTCTAACTCTGCGTCGAAACTTCCATAAATTCCCCAATGGCCATTGCCTCCAAAAGGAATTGAAGCCGGTTGGAACACATTTCTCTTCACACCAGTTGGAGCCATTGTTCCCAATCGAAGCGCATATTGTAATGAACGTAACTTTAAACAATAGTCATAATAGTCGGCCCATCTTAGATACAATTCGGTATCACCAAGCCCACCTTGTTTGACATGATTGCACGCAAGACCTAATGTTGCAAACATTGAGCGACGAACATCATCGAGCGTTAAGACATCATCATCGGTTAATGATGAGTTATAAGGACGATTTAAAAAGAAATCAATGTAAGAATTAGATCGCATTGCAAGCGTTAAAACGCCGAATGAAAAATGGGGTACAATCTCTTGCTGCCAAGAAAATGCAAAACCTTGAGTTTGTAATTTTCCACGCATCATCCACGGCAATTCAGCTTCGGTTAATCCAACCGGCAGAGGATCAGGTAGCGCCGCTAATACAAACGAATAAGCCATTTGCGCTTGATCAAATATTCCTGAAAGTTCAAAAACTCCGGTACTTCTTTCACGATCATCAGCACCTTCACTGGCAGTGGTGACAAAAAAATCACCCGTTAGATGCGAATCTCGATCCGGCACGGTAATGTACGGATATTGAATTAAGGGTATATAGCGATTATCAAAAACCATTGAAACAATCGGCACAACTGCAAAAATTGCAACGATTGTCACGATGCGAATTATCAATTTATGCAACACACTACTTTTTTTATTTTGTAACATTTTGAACTCTCGTTTTATGTTGCTACTCAGTCACTTTAATTTTTTCATGGAGGAGAGAGTGAGATTCGAACTCACGATTCCAATTTTTATAGGAATAGCCGCTTTCGAGGCGGCCGCTTTCGACCACTCAGCCATCTCTCCACTTGTTATTAATATGTAATGCCCTATATAGTGTATAAGTCATTCATTTTTTTGCAAAATAAAAAGCTTTCATAATTTTTTTCATAAAGTGTTTATTTTACTTAATCGTTTATAAGAAGATTGTTCATTCATAGATACAAATTATGAGCGTAGACTTAAGACCCCATTATGGTAAAATGCTTGGGCATCTAATCCTTTAGAATTTGATCCTTACAAGGAGAATCTATGTTTTCCAATAAAGTTCAAGCAATCGTTCTTGCTGCCGGAAAATCAACCCGTTTCAACACCGGAAGAACAAAGCTTTTGGAAAAAATCTGTGGCCAAGAGATGATATTATATACTACTCGTTTGTTAGAGCAACTGAGCATTCCGGTCACAGTAGTAATCGGCTATCAAAAAGACGAAATTAAAGAAGTAATAACTCGGCATCATCACAGTTCAATTAATTTTGTTGTACAGGATGAACAAAAAGGAACCGGACATGCGCTCATGTGTAGCCAACCGGTCTGGGAAAAAGATAATATTCTGATTATAAACGGTGATGTACCACTGATCACCGGTGATATTGTTGAAAAGTTATATGAAAAACATTTAGCAAATCATTCGGATGTTACTTTTGTAACGGCACACAACGCTGATCATTCTTTAGGTGGTTATGGACGCGTAGTTAAAACTGATAACTCTATCAAAATTGTTGAAGCGCGTGATTTTGACGGTGATATTAATGAACATTGCTGCGTTAATAGCGGCATTTATCTAGTGCGTAAACAATTTTTACAACAATGCATTAAAGAATTTACCGTCAATGAAAAAACGCACGAGTTTTACATTACCGATTTAATAAAGATTGCCAGCGATAAAAAATTAACGGTTCAAACATCATCAGCTCCGTTCGATCGGGTACGCGGCATCAATACCCTGCAAGAGCTTTGGGCTGCAGAACAGATTAAACGCTCAGAACTTATTAAATACTGGATGGAAAAAGGTGTGCATTTTTCTGTCGCTCAAAATGTGCACATCGATCTTGACGTTACTATCGGATCAGGCACTTACATCGGCTGTGGTGTCCATTTATTAAAAGGCAGTATCATCGGAAAAAATTGCAAAGTTCAGGAATTTGCTTCGATTGAAAACAGCACACTCGGCGACCATTGTGATATTTTACCCCATTGTATCATTAAAGATTCATTTGTCGGATCACATTCTGAAGTTGGCCCATTTGCGCATATAAAAGAACATTCTCATATTGGTGAACATGTTTTATTAGGAAATTTTGTCGAAGTTAAAAAAAGCACGATCGGCAAAGGAACTAAAGCAAAACACTTGTCATATATAGGCGATGCACACATCGGTGCTAATGTGAATATCGGCGCAGGAACTATTACGTGCAACTATAATGGTTTAAGCAAACATCAAACGGTCATCCATGATAACGCATTTATTGGTAGTAACAATACTATTATTGCTCCCGTAGTGATTGAACGCGATGCATATACAGCAGCTGGCTCAGTTATTAGTGAAAATGTTCCTGCTGAAGCACTCGCTATTGCACGCGCGCGCCAAGTTAATAAAGAAGGTTACGCTCATCAATTACGCGGAACTAAAAGTGATCAACATACCATAATGCAATCGTTTATCGGGGCATTAAAAACTAAAACCCATACCTCAGAAAGTTCATGATACAATTTATACATACCGCAGATATTCATTTTGGTGTTGAAAATTATGGGAAAATCGATCCTAATAGCGGCATACATACACGCTTGATTGATTTTCAACGCGCACTTAATTTTTGCATAGATCATGCCATAGCGCATAAAGTAGATTTCTTTCTGTTTTCAGGTGATGCATATAAAACCGCACACCCTTCTCCTACGCAACAAAAATTACTCTTTAATTGTTTGATGCGTTTATTCAAAGCAAACATTCCTGTCATTATTGTAGTAGGTAATCATGATAACCCATTATCCTATGGCAAAGCGCACTCACTAGATATTTTTCATGATTTACCGCTTGATGGGTTTCATGTAATCGCTAAACCAAGCATTTTGCCTCTTGAAACAAAAAATGGGCCTATTAATATCGTGGGGATCCCCTGGCCAACGCGTAATACCATCTCTATGTCCAATACTCATTTAAATAAATCGGGAACTGAGATTACTGAATATATTTCAAAAGCCGTTGCCTCAATCATTGCAGATTGTGCAAAAAAATTAGATCCGCAAATTCCTGCCGTACTTGCCGGCCATTTAACGGTAAGCTCGGGAATATTTTCAGGATCTGAAAAGCGCGCCGTGTATGGCAATGATCCGATTCTGCTTCCTTCACAACTAGCAATAGCTCCGTATGATTATGTTGCACTCGGGCATTTACATCGCTATCAAAATCTCAACCCTAATGGATATCCCGCAATTATTTATTCAGGATCGATAGAACGCGTTGATTTTGGCGAGCGCAAAGAGGATAAGGGGTTTTGCTTAGTAAAGAT
>CAZPZX010000015.1:0-20082 GCA_964591235.1 uncultured Pseudomonadota bacterium | reverse complement strand
GCGGAGCTACCGGTCCAACCGGTCCCTGCTGCAGTGGACCTACCGGTCCTGCCGGCGCCACCGGATCAACGGGTTCTACCGGATCGACGGGCAGAACGGGTAGTACCGGAGCAACCGGTTCAACGGGAAGTACTGGATCGACAGGACCTACTGGTTCAACGGGAAGTACTGGTAGTACAGGCTCTACGGGCAGCACCGGCGTTACTGGATCAACTGGCAGGACGGGCTCTACAGGAGTAACCGGTTCTACTGGCAGGACTGGAACTACAGGGTCTACCGGATCAACTGGCAGAACTGGTAGCACAGGGTCTACCGGACCAACAGGTCCAACTGGTGCTTCAGGTGGCGGTTATACAGGGGCAGTTTTTACGTATGACACGACATCACAACCGGCAGGACCAAGTAATGCATTTATCCCTATCTCAGTGTCTACTAATGTTCAACTTGATGGATGGAGCCACACCGCTGGCAGCTCAACATTTACCTGCACAACTACCGGAACATATGTAATTACTTATAATGCAGAAATCCTCTCTCAAGCCTCAGGTCTCTACTTTTTTGGATTCCAAGCATTTCAGTCAAATACAAGTACTGTAATTCCAGCAAGTACTCTTGTTGATTCTACAATTGACAACAGTCAAGTTGTATCAATTTCAAAAACTTTCCTGCGTAATTTTACGGCAGGAGATACGCTGCAATTTAGATGGACCGGAAGTACAACAAACTTTTCATTAACACCTGATAGTAGGTTTTCGTCATCTGCACCAAGTTTTGCCGTAACATTCCAAAGGGTAATTTAAACAAGAGAGAGAACTAAGCATATGAAAAAAATATTTTTTGTATTAACACTACTAAGTAGTCCTTATTCTGAATATGGACTGGTTGTCGGGCAAATAGCAGCAGGCCAAGCTTTAGTCATTCAAAGCGATCAAAAAACTGTTGTTGCAGGAAGTGCAACCAATGATGGAATGAGCTCAATCGTCGTCGCACGATATACGACCGATGGATTGCTCGATACGCGATACGGCACTCAAGGAGCAAGTATTATTAACATTACTGATGCTACCGACCAATATGCATACACTATGGCTATTCAATCCAATGACCAAGTTATTGTTGCGGGCAATTGTATTATTGATGGGACTAGTCATGCAGTAGCAATCTGTTTAAATACTGATGGAACTATTAATACCGAATTCGCAAATAAAGGGTTTGCTATAATTTCGCTTGCGTTTCCAACAAGTTTCAAAAGCGTGGCAATACAAAAAAGTGGTAAAATAGTTTTAATGGGTTCGTACATTACGGATGAAAAACTTCAATTGATCTTGATTAGGTTGAATTCTGATGGATCAATAGACACAAGTTTTGGCGATAAAGGTTACACGATAACAGACTTAGGCTATGGCCTATTTCCAGCAGCTATCGCCCTTCAATCAAGCGATGCTATTTTGGTTAGTGGCACCATACAAGGAAATCATTTCGTTACTCGTTACAATCCTGATGGGAGTCTTGATACAACTTTTGGCAGCGATGGTATAACTATTACCTCCCTCAATAATATAGGGCTTATGTATGCATTTGCTATCGATAGTTCAAATAGTTTATATGCAGCAGGAAGCGTTAACCAGCAAGGAATTGTATTAAAATATGACAGCAGCGGCTTTCTTGATAACAGTTTTGCAAAAAATGGAAAACTTACTTTTTCATCCGGCACTTTAACTCTTGTATACGGGCTTGAATGCCTGGAAGACTCTGTTTTAGTTGCGGGTTCATCAAGCGGCTTTGCTATGGTCGGCAAAATTATGAGTAATGGGGTTTTTGATACGACTTTTGCTTCTGGAGGAATCATGCGGTTAACCGATGGAGTGGATGATTCAATCGCATTTAGTTTAGGAACACAAAACGATAGTAAAATTGTAGGAGGCGGCTCTTTATGCCGTGGATTCCTAGCATTTCGTCTTAATACCAACGGCAGCCTTGATACTTCATTTGATACTGATGGATTTATCAATGATCCTTCAGGTGATCCTTGCAAAGTTATGGCCGCATTGGCGGGTTAAAATTAACTAACACAATAGGCCGATTTAAAATCGGCCTATTAATAACTTATATTTAGAATTAATGTATTATTAACTTATCTTAATTGTATAATCACTAATTGAGCGGTTTGATCGCCTTGCGCACCAACAAATAACATCCCATTAAAAAGCTGAATATTCAAACCAATAGTATTGTTAGCCGCAGAATTTACTGTTACTAACGCAGCACCGGTTAATAATGGCTGAGTTTGATTAGCATCATCCGTAATTCCTGAAATGGTCATGATTGCTGGGGCTGGATTTATTTGAATTAAGGGGCCAGCTGCCGGACCTTGATAGAGTGAAGCCATTCCCGTTCCGGTAGTGCTGGCAGGTAAGAGAAACTTAACTATATATTGAACTAAAAAAATACCGTTAGGCAATGTTATAAAACCGGTATTTGAATCAAAGGTAATACCCGAAGAGAAGTTGCCTACCGGAGTATCTCCCCATAACACAAAATTACCGGAATCTACGCCGATAGAATTAAGAAAGACCCCATAATTACCGATCCCGTTCACAAGAGGCCCAGATGGTGTTAAGAAATTATTTGCTATAACCGTATTTCCTTGAATGCAAGTCGCTGAAACTGAGCAAAAATTTGCCAGCGGCCCCGAACACGCTTGTAAAGACAATGCTCTTACCAACGCTAAAGTGAGTATAAGGTTTTTTATTGAAAAATTGATCATAAGACTCCTTTATTATAAATAGCGAGTTTGACCTATGATAAAAGAAACAAATTGTGAAATACAAGATAACAGGTAAGGATGAGTCAGTCCTATGGGATTCTTTTATCAAGGTGCCTCTTGAGCCTAGTTCATTTCTACTATCCGCAATCTGATTTATGGCTACGTAACTATAACGCAATAAAAACGGAGCCTTATAAAGAACATAATAATATTTTATTCGGTAGTTGATCGACAAGATAGAGGATCAATTCCAATCATGATAGTATTAAAAAATCATAATTGTATGCCATTTATAAAAATTAAACTTAACAATAATTATTAGGACAAATGAAATAATGATTAATTTACCAAACTGTCCAAAATGTAGTTGCGAATATATATATGAAGATAATGGAATTTTGATTTGTCCAGAATGTGCTCATGAGTGGAGCGCACAAGGAGAGACTGCGACGGGGCAAGACAAAAAGGTTATCAAAGATGCACATGGAAATGTCTTGAATGATGGGGACTCAGTAGCGCTCATCAAAGACCTCAAACTAAAAGGCAGTTCATCGGTCATAAAAGCAGGCACCAAAGTAAAAAACATACGCTTAGTCGATGAAGATCATAATATTGATTGCAAAATTGATGGATTTGGGAAGGTGGGTTTAAAATCTGAATTCGTCAAAAAAATATAGCAACCGATTTTAAAGTAAGTTACCTAAATCGATTCATGAGTGTATCAAGTCAGCATGCTCTTATTCTGAGCGAAATCTAAGAGGCTGCGCAACAGTCTCTATTAATTGAGATGCTTTTAATTAGCTTGGTGTGGGCTGCCTGATGCATTCAGAAATAAAGAAGCAAGCATGGGATTCACTTTACAACACATCCAGACGATATATGAATCACTAAAAATTAATTTTCAGGATATTAAACATGAACAGTAATTGAAACATCAATGATTTCTTCTAAATGAAATTTTTCTCGATTAAAACAAAATACTTTGCCCGAGTATCGAGGGAGAAATATTTTTTTTATATTTTCAACTTTTAAAATTGAATTTATTCCCATTTCTATTCTTTCATTTACGTTAATAGGAAAATCAAACGTTACAAGATTTATCCTCTCATAATCCCCAGTATTATTAATCAGTCCTATAAGAACATACATAATAGCTTCAGAATCAACCATGTCTTCAGACCCTTTAAACATAGTATTTTTGCTGGGTAAAATTTGATGAAACTCTGGGATGTCATCAATTATTTTTCCAAAAGGAAGAAATATATTTTTCTCTAGCAATTGAGACCAAATTCCTAGAAGTGCTTTTTTAATAAATATTTTTACTTCTAGATCACAAAAAAAATCCCACGCTAAATACATGGCTGCTCGACGAGCAAAAGTTTGATAATCACAAAAAAACAAATCTAAAATATTTTTAAAAAGAATATCTTTTAGTTGGATACTTACTTCAAAAGATGATTCATATTTACGTCTTTTAATAATTTTATTGAATAAAAATTTTCTAATTTTAGACGAATACAATTGAACTAAAATATCATTATAAGCTTCATCAAAATATTGATCTAATGCAAAGCCAATTTTGTCAATTTTCTTTACAGCCTCCTCTTCTGTTGCTATTTCTTTAATTTTTTTTAGAACTGTCTCACTGGGCTTTCTAAAATTTCTTTTATGCAGTTCAAAATATTCAAAAAACAAATAATATGAATCTATAGGCTTTGTATAGTTACCAAATTTGTTTATAAATTCATCATAAAAAATATCCCAGCTATCAGGTTTATCAATTAGCTTTCTAACTATCGAATTATCAAAATATACTAATTGTACCATTATTTCACTCACCTAAAATAAAAAAGATTATTCTTATAAATTGCTTTTCACTTTAATTATGCATATAATCACCACAAATGTAATAAAGCATTTGCATCTTAGGAGTAGTAGCATGAATCCGTCGACGCTTGCAAGCTATGCCGGACAGGCCAACTAAATGAATCTTTTTATCGCAAAAGCTCTTCCTGAGTGTGATTTTAAATAGCGCTCAAATTCTAAAGCTGTCTCTTTATCTTTAAAGCCCAAAAACATCACCATTTCCCATGGCTTATATTTATCTGTATGAGCGGTAGTACCTGAATTGTGATTAGTTAAACGTTTCTTGAGATCTTGAGTAAAACCAATATAGATTTGATCTGGACAATTTATTGAACGAAGAAGATATACGTAATACATGAATCCAAAATTTATAATTTGGTAGCGTCCGTCGTCGCCTATTCAGGCTATGCCGGACAGGCTTCGCATGGTGCTCATAATATTTTTGTTGCTGCCTTAAGAACTGGCGTGCCAGGCGTAGCTCTTTAGGGCGAAGCCTGGTGTGCCCGGAAGGATTCGAACCTTCGACCTACGGATTAGAAATCCGTTGCTCTATCCAGCTGAGCTACGGGCACCAATAGAAAAGATGTAGATAGTATACGCAACCTAGCAATTATCTCAATAGTTACCTTTAAAATAAACCTCAGGTTCAAAACAAGAATGTTTTCTATCTGAAACTATTTTGGGCGTCATTTTGTGTAAATATGTCTGGATTTTAGGGCTTTTTTATTGCCGATTCTTGCTAATTTGGTATCATTAATAATGAAATATTTGAATATTAGAAATTATTCAAGATAACTGGGAGGTTATTATGTCTAAGAAATTTACTCTTTATTCATGCCTATTACTGTGTTTGGCAGGCTCTATGCCTGGGGCTCAAGCTATACATTTAAATAGATATGCGCATCAAGCACCGTTAGTAGAATGCCAAATCTGCTTTGCTGATAAAATAAAAGAAGAAATGGTTACCCTTTCATGTGGCCACACCTTTTGTAAGGAATGCTTATCAAGCGCAATCAATTTAGCACTTAAAGAAAAAAAATTAGTCAATATCCGTTGCCCACATTATCAATGCTTTAGTATCCCATTACCAGCTGCAGACATTCACTCATTTTTTACTCACGAACAAAAATCTACACTTAATGAGTTACAAACCAATGACTGGCTTCTAAAACAGCATAACGTAAAAAATTGCCCTACTCCTGATTGTAATTTTGCATTTATTAATGATAGTACATGTCAATCAAATATTACCTGCGCACAATGCCGTAAAACCTATTGCTCAAAGTGTTTAATTAAACACCCGGAGTATATGTCATGCCAAGCGGCACAAGAAAAATATGCCAGCACTGAAGATAAGGCTAATCAAGCATGGAAACAGCAACATAGTAAACAATGTCCTCGATGTCATACCAATATTGAAAAAAATCATGGCTGCGATCACATGACCTGTTCAAAATGCCGTTATGAGTTCTGCTGGAAATGTATGGAAAAATATCCGTGTGATATTGCACGTTGTATGAATATTGCCGCACGTCCTGTCATGCCTGTAGAAACTCCTGCACACCAAGAAAATCAACCGGAAATTAATGCTGAACTACAAGGTTTTGCAGCGCGCCTTAATCGATTAGCTCCTGAACAATTACTCGAATATACTAATAATCTTGTCGCTCAGATGAATAATGGCGTTTATGAACTTGCAGCATTTACCAATGAACTTGATCGTCTTGAAGGACAAGGCTTTGCAGCACGTCTTAATCGATTAGCTCCTGAGCCATTAAATGAACTTGGTCGCCTTGAAAATCAAGGACGCCACATTGATGTACGCGCAGATATGCCACGCGACTTTCATGGATTCGCTCGCATGTTACATGATGCTGGAATCCATGTGCATGTTAATGCTGATGGAACCCTAAGAATCACTGCACAAATGACTTGGGATAGATTTAATCGAATTTTAGACCAAGCAAATGCATTATATCGCTAACTTTTAAATAAATGAAAAAACTATGTTAAAAAAATTCACCTTATCATTTTTAATTTTTACCAGCAGTGCACTACCAATACATGGATATGAAATACTTGAAATTTTTATAAATAAAAGTTCTAAGCAGCCATATTTGGTTACTCGTGTTAATATGCCTGCTAACTTGCATGATTTTTTAGAATTAATCAAAGCAAACAATATCCATGTTTCATTTAATGAAAATCGCACTGCTGTAGCACTAACCACTACTATGCCTAAAGAGAACTTCATTAAGATTTTAGATCGCGCAACCACTCTTTAATCCTAAATTGAGGTTGTTATGATATCTAAAAAACTACTACTCGGTTTATGTACACTTAATTCATTTGTATTGCCAATTGTAGCAACTACTATCGATGCTGCAAAAGCTACGCAACAAGTTCCCGCTGAAGCATTAAAAACCTGCGACATTTGTATTGAAGATAAAAAACTAGAAGATTTTGATACGCTTGAATGCGGTCACACCTATTGCGCTCAATGCTTAAGAAGTATCATTTCAGCTGCATTGAGTGAACGATCGCTTCATGCTATTCGCTGCCCCCATTGCGCACAAGCGCTATCGTATCAAAAAACAATTGATATCATGCAACTTTCTGACTCAGCAGAAAAAAATCTTTTTATAGAATTGATGACGTTTACCTGGGCACGCGCACAAGCACATCTCAAGCAATGTCCCACTCCCGATTGTAAATTCTATTTTATTAATGAAAGTACTTGCGCAGCACCTCTGCAATGCCCTCAATGCAATGTTCAATATTGCAATCAGTGCCTGCTAAATCATGGCGATCAAACAACCTGTGGGCAAGCTAGAGAAGACAAAGCAGCACAAGAAAATCAAGCAAACGGTGAATGGAAACAGACTCACACTAAACAATGCCCACACTGCAAAATTGCTATTGAAAAAAATGACGGTTGCAATCACATGACGTGTAATCAATGCCGTTATGAATTTTGTTGGATATGCTTAGAACGATACCCATGTCCCCGTGGCAGCTATTGCCCTGATCCGATACCGCAAAGAGAAGTTTATGTTGATCGAAGATCAAGATTAGAAAGATTTATACAAAATACGAGAAATCATATGGGGCCAATACTTATAGGTACCGGAATAGCCTTAGAAGCATTTGCAATATATAAATTGCTTACCGATCGACAAAAACGCGCAAAGATCCGTGCCGGTATTGACAGATTACGCAATATACAATCAGTAATTAGCAGCTTCAATTTAAGAAATATTCCGCATCTACAACTGCCATTCTTTAGATAAATAAAAAGGCCCGCTTAACTGCGGGCCTTACTCTTTTTATTCTGCTTTTGGCACAAAAATTAAATTAAATTCTCGAGCGATATCGATCAGATCTTCTTTAGTATCATCAGTAATATCAGCTGTCTGCTCAATCAGATCGTATACCGGTTTGTAAACCGATTTTACGAAACTTACAAACTGCGTTGCATACGCATGCACATGCTTAACTGCAATTGGATCTAAGAAGTTTTCTTTTAATAAAAAGAGCATTAATGATTGATCAACAAAGGAATAGGTAACATGTTGTGGTTGCTTGAGTAATTCGATAATACGCGTACCACGGGCAATCTTACGCTGCGAAACTTCATCAAGCTCGGTGCCAAATTGTGCAAAATCGACTAATTCTTGATATTGCGCTAATTCTAAACGCATTGCTTTAGTCATCTTTTTAATAGCAGCAGTTTGCGCTGCTCCGCCAACACGGGACACTGAAAGTTCAACGTTTACGGCTGGATGGACACCTTGATTAAATAAGCGCGTGTCTAAAAAGATTTGACCATCGGTAATCGAAATTAAGTTAGTCGGAACATAGGCAGTAATATCATCACTTTGAATCTGTACAATCGGCAATGCCGTAATCGATCCACCGACTGCTAATTTACCGGCACGCTCAAGTAATCGTGAATGCAAATAAAACACATCACCCGGATATGCTTCACGGCCGGGCGCACGGCGCAAGAGCAATGACATTTCACGATAAGCAATAGCATGGTTTGAAAGATCATCATAGATAATCAAAACATCTTTTTGTTGATCTCTAAAATATTCACCTATTGTGCATGCCGTATACGGCGCTAAGTATTGATTTAAAACTGCTTCACTTGAATCGGCACTCACCACAATTGTATAATCTAATGCACCATGATCTTCAAGTTCTTGAATGATGCGTGCTAGGTTTGCTTGTCGTTGCGCAATCGAGACATAGATGCAAATAACATTTTTGCCTTTTTGGTGCATTATCGTATCAAGCACAATCGCCGTTTTACCGGTATTTCTATTACCGATGATCAGCTCACGCTGACCTTTACCAATAGGCACTAATGCATCGATGGCAACAATACCCGTTTCTAAAGATTCATTAACAGGGCTTCGCTGTGTAATACCCGCAACTGCCGCTTCAACCGGACGATATTCTCTATTTTTTAATCGCTCGAGTCCATCAATCGGATTTGCAACCCCATTAAGTACGCGACCAATCATATCGTTGCTCACGCCGATTCTAAAGACATCATTGGTACGCTTGGCAACTTCAAGCTCTGCAACCGGAATGTTATTATCAAGCAAAAAGATTGCTACTGAGTCTTCATCAAGATTAAATATTACTCCGCTATTGCCACCTTCAAATTCGATCAATTCACCATAGATCGCATTTTTAAGTCCATGAACAAAGCAGATATTATCACCTACTTTTATTACCAGGCCTATCTCTTGTAATTTTTCATCAGAAAGCCCTTTTAATGCTTTTTCAAAGAGCGATACTAAATCGGTTGTTCTCATATCCATAATAAATCCTTTTACTCAAGCATTTGGCTTTTAATTGCAGCTAATTGTTTTCGAATCGAGTATTCCCACAGGTGATTATTGCTTTGCATACGTACACCTGCAATTAAGTCGGTATCCACTAACGGAGTACATATAATATTATGATGCGTATGGGTTGCCAGAAAGGCTTTAATCTTTTCTAACTCAGTATCATTCAAAGCAGTGGAACTTGCAATCGTAAAAGATTCTAATCCCTGTTGATCTTCGAATAAATGAATCATTTCTAAAAGAATCATCTGAATTAAATAGGTTCTTCGTTGTTCGACCAACACATGAATTAATTGTTGAAACGATGCAGGTAAAGAAAATTGTATTAATAAATATTCTTTGAGAGCATTTTCTTTTATTTGCGAATCAAGCAAAGGAACTTTAAGCAATGAAAAAATTTCTCGATGATGATCCAAAAAGTCAAACGCTTTTTTGATGTTGGTAATATCTGTTTGCGTGAGCGTAAATAAATTTAAAAATGCTTGCGCATACCGCTTTGCATTTAAAACATGTGCATCCATGATCAACTTCCTGATAAACGTTGGATAATATCATGCACATAGCGCTTTGACTGAGCGTCATTTGCAAATTGTTTCATCAATTCTGTTTGCGCTTGAGCAAGCACGCCCGGCAACACTTCTTTATGTAATACCTTTTGCTCGAGCAACTTATTTTTTTTGATTACCCGTGATGCAGCTTGAGTCGCATAAAGGCGCTGTTCTTCTTGATGCTTATGCTGTAATTGCGCAACGGCATCAGCCCATTCCCGCATCTTTTCTTTTAAACGATTTCCGCGATATTCCTGTTCTTTTAATTGTATTTCAAGATCATGTGCTTTTCCCTCAAGAAAATAGCCTTGCTCTTCAAGCCCTTTAAGCAACGCTTCCTTTTGCGTCATTTTATCATCAATACGATTTTTAAAATAACGCTTATACAGATAATAAGCCAAGCCTATTAGCACGCCAAAGTTAATCAAACGAAATGCAATACTAACCCATGATTCATGCAACATGATCCACCTGCGAAACAAGATCTTTACAAGCCTGTTGTGCCATTCGTTGTACATCAGCGGAAGAAATTTCAGGCATCGTTATTGACGGCTTTGGAATTGTAAGCCGTGGTTGTTTTAACGATGGGGTAGCGTTTGCAAAATGAGAGCGCAAAGCATACCAATGGTCTGACAATTCATGTTCTTTTTGAGCAACTGCAGCTTGATGCTCTTGTACTGCTGAAACCAGTGATTGTTGTAATGCATCCTCGGTTTTAATATGTGCAAAAATGGGCTTAAATAAGAAATACTTAATAAGATAAAATGCAATAATAAAATGAGCTGCCTGTAGAATCAGCGTACCATTAATAAATGCCATGCAAAATTAAGAGAATATTAAGAAGTAAATTAAGCCGCCTGCAATTAAAACCACATAAATCGCGCATGCCTCAATAACGCCCATGCTTACAAACATGATTTCGCGTATTTTATTGGCGCTCTCGGGGTATTTACCGACATTTTCGCATGCTTTTACACCGATTGCTCCCTGACCCAATGAGGGTCCCAAAACACCTAATCCGATTGCGATTGCTGCTCCAATTGCCGCTGCTGCTTTAGCATAAAAAATACCTTCAACCATATCGCTTGCCTTTCTATGAATGGTCAATAAATACCGTATTAATCTATTAACATAACGCATATTATTTTTAATTCTAGCTATAAAGCAAGTTTTTTTACAATGCTCTTTTGCAATTGTGGACGCTGTCAGGGCTTAAAACATAAAATTTCAGCTTCCTACTTTGGATAAAAACACTTTGAATTCAAACAATTTAATTTACAAATATAAAATAATATTTCGATTGAAACACGCTCTCCAGAGGCCTCATTTGTCAGAATAGGCAAAATACGCTAGTCTGATCTATAACTACTTAATCCCTCTATTTAAAAGAAAAAAGTATTTATGAAACAAGCAAAATCACTCTTTTATCTTTTGCTTTCTTTAACATTGTTAATATCGCATGCGCCAACACATGCTAACAATAGCACGGCAACAGAATCAGTTGTTAATGAACGAGATGCATTTGATGATCTTCTTGCCTTTGCTGATACACCCGAAGTTAGCAGTATCATTAGTAATAGCCAGGCAATCCATAGAGCACCGGCAACGAGCAAAAAGGGTATTCTCACTCTTCTTAACTCATTTGGCGTTATACCACTAATAGAAGAGAATATTTTCTTACGCAGCAATAATTTAAAAAGCAGAAGCTTACTCGATTATCCAGAATTCTTACCATTCCGACATGATTGTGATTGCAGGGCTGTATATGTCGATCTGTTCTTTAATCAGACATCACGAGGCTTCTTCACTAAAAATAGTGGCAACATTTGTAGCTATTTGGCGGTTGGATCAGATAGCCTCAATCAAAAAATTCAAAATATTATCGATGCCGCAACACAAGCAAATGAAGATATTCAAATTGATCCAGATCAACTTTTTGCGATTATTGATTTGGTGCAAACCTTTACCGTGCAGGAGCGCCGTCTTGGACTCATGATCGGTGGCAAAGGTACTATTGGCTGTTGGAATTATAATATTATGGCACCATGGTATTACTTAGAACGCAATCACTTTGTTGATACAAATGTTGAAACAGCACTTGATAAAGCAATCAGTGATTTTTTACGTAACAGTTTTGATATTACCGGGCCTGCAACTCCTGCTGAAGCTGCTCAGGTATTGCGTACCCGTAATCAATTTATTAACGAGTATTTAATTTCAGATAAATTTGGTATCGGTGATACTCGTGTTTATTTTGACTATCCGATTATTAATAAAGAAAGTTTTAGTAGTCGTGGTGGCTTTTTAGCAACCATCCCTACGGCATTTGCATTTAAAAAAGGATTGCGTGGCAATACACTCTCACGCGTGGTAAATCGTCCATTATTAGATTTAGTCGGGACCGCTGATGCACTTATGCAAACTCAGACATTACCAACACAAACGTATGACTATTTTATTAGTTTTCTTGAGAATTTAGGGGCAATGCTTTTAGAAACTCCGTTAGGAAACGGTGGCCACTTTGGTTTAGGTATTTACGCAAAAAATAAATCGCCACTCAATTCATTAATTAAACAAAGCTGGGCTAGTAATGTAACCATGCGTAGCTTTATTTCACTTGAATACTTATTCCCGGCAACTGAATGGCGCAGCTTCCGTGTGCCCGTAAATGAAGCACTCTTTAATGCATTTAACTTTGATGTTAGTGGCCTGAGTGATACTTCAATTGAAGATCAAAATTTGGTTAACACTATGTATTCATTTGTTCAGCATCAATTAACTGATCGTTTATTCCCTATTGCCTTGCGGACAAAGGTGAATCCTGGCGTAATATTCCGCTGGAGCTCACAACTGTGTTATGAGGGTGAATGCAATGGATTTACGATTGGAACAGATACCTACGTTCGCAATAAAGAGAAATTTAGCAATATAGAAGCTTCATACGTGACTAAACGCATGATAGACATCTTAAATGCACGCTCTCCACTCGCATATCAAAGTAAAGTGGTGGGGTCAGTCTTCTTCAAAATTGAAAAACCAGAAACCTCATGGGTTATTTCCATCATCGGTGACTACACCTTCATGAACAAAGGAATCGGTGCAGACTTTACTCTGGCACTTAATACAAACGTTGCATTTTAATACCATGAAAAATAACCATTAAGGACTCATTATGAAATCTCTTTTACTGACTTTATTTCTCACATCATCATGTCTTGCAGTAACATCCACCCGTGATTTTCCGGCTATTTATATTAAAGGCCCCAAACTGGTTGTTGGTTACACGATTGATATGATCGATGGAACCATGTTTAATGGTGAAAAATTTCATAACACCATGAAATTAAGAACCAATTTAAATGAACGCCGCTTTGGTACAAAAACAAATCAGGGATTAGTGGGTATTTACACCTATAATGGTAAAAAAGTTTCATTAGATGCTTTGATTGCACTTGAAAAAAATGCTCAACATAATTCGCAACACATGCAAGAATTTTTTAATTACTTACAACAAACAATCGTTCCTGATTTTTTAAAATTAACTGAACCGTTTTTAGTTGATGCTACCGGCGCTAAACCAGCAATGATGTCGTTGATTAAAGAGTGGGCAGAAAAGTCCGGTCGCCATAATAGTTTGCTTTTAGCATGGGGCGCTAGTAAAGAAGGGCATGAATCTGATGTTGTACGCAACCAAGCAAAAACAATACAAGAATTTGATCAGTTTTGTGCTGACTTAGTCTATTTCTTAGAGACGCTCATGCGCAGCTGCAAAGTTGCTACACAGCAATATAAAGAATATTTACAAACACTTGTTAATAGCGCACATAAGTAATGACTATGGAATCGTCAGTAACACTTAATGGAGTTGTTGAACGATTTTTGTTTCAAAACAGCGATAATGGCTATTCAGTTTTCTCGGTACAAATTGATGCTAAAACATCGATTGTAGCCTATGGCTACGTGCAAAATATTAACCCCGGACAAGAGTTAATATTACAAGGAAGCTGGACCACCCATCCTAAATTTGGCAAACAACTTCATATTAGTCATTGCACCGCACAAACTCCTACTAGCATTACTGGCTTAAAAAAATATCTTGGATCAGGCCTTATTAAAGGCATTGGGCCAGCTTATGCTGAAAAAATGGTTGATTACTTTGGGTCCAAAGTCTTAGATATCATTGATCATACTCCCGAACGATTACATGAAGTTCCGGGCATCGGTCCCAAGCGAGCAGAACAGATAATTAAAGCATGGCAGGATCAAAAAGAGATTTCCCATGTCATGGTCTTTTTGCAAGATAAAGGCATTTCAACAGCATATTCAACTAAAATTTATAAAACATATGGCCAGAATTCTATTGCAGTCATAACTGAAAATCCCTATCGACTTGCCGACGACATCTGGGGCGTTGGATTTAAAATGGCGGATGAAATTGCACGTGCTATCGGTATCGCTGGCAATTCAATTAAACGGATGAAAGCAGGATTACTATTTGCCATCAATAATCAAACTTCTCAAGGTCATTTATATGTGCAGTTGGATCAACTCAAAGAATCAACACTGCAATTACTTGAACTTTCTGAAAGCGCTGATGAATCTTTATTAAAAAATGCCCTGCATGATCTGTATAATGAACAACGCATTAAATTGATCACCAAAGACAATATCCACTACATTACCCTTTCTCATCACTATTTTGCAGAGAAAGGATGTGCTCAAAAATTAGAACTTTTAAATCAACAAAGACTCAATCATTCGCTCGATAGCAATCAGATTTATCAATCACTGCGTGCACCCAAAGATAATGAAATATTTTTAAATGATGATCAGCAGGAAGGAATTCTTGCATGTCTCCAAAATAAAGTTGCAGTCATCACCGGTGGTCCTGGCACCGGTAAAACAACACTCATTAAAAAATTATTACAGATTCTTGATGATAACAAACTCACCTATCGGCTTGCTGCGCCTACCGGAAGAGCTGCCAAAAGAATTACCCAAGGAACCGGCAAATTAGCGCTGACGATTCATCGATTATTGGAATTTGATGTGACTTCACGCGGATTTTCACGCAATGAGCAAAATGCACTGCAATTAGATTTCCTTATCATCGATGAAGCCTCAATGATCGATATTTTTCTTGCACATGCAATTCTTAAAGCAATGCCGTATCAAGGGCATTTGATATTAATTGGGGATGTTGACCAGCTACCATCAGTAGGCGCCGGAAATTTTTTAAATGACGTGATTGCCAGCAAAAAAATTACCACTATTCGATTGACTCAAATTTTTAGACAAGCACAAGATAGTTTAATTATTGTCAATGCACACAAAGTAAATAACGGTGAATTTCCGGTATCATCATTGCCTGAAGCCAAACGAGATTTCATTTTTATTAAAGAAAATAATCCTGCAATGGTGCAAAAACATTTAGACGAGCTCCTTTTAAAATATATTCCACGCACTGGAATTGCCACCCAAGATGCTATGGTTTTAGTTCCGATGAATCGTGGCATTGTAGGGACTCAACAAATTAACATTCATTTGCAAACGCTGCTTAATTCTAACAATGCTCAAGGCAAGCATATGTCTTACGGACTCTACAGATATACCGTGGGCGATCGCGTTATGCAGATTCGCAATAATTATGATAAAGCAGTCTTTAATGGAGATACCGGCATTATTGATGATATTAATAGTTCAGACAGAATCATGCTGGTACGTTACTTTGATCGGATTGTTGAATATGAGCAAAACGAGCTTGACGAATTAGTATTAGCGTATGCTATTTCCATTCATAAAAGCCAAGGCTCAGAATATCCGGCAGTTATTATTCCTATTTTCATGCAGCATTTTACGCTGCTACAGAGAAATTTAATTTATACGGCAATCACGCGTGCAAAAAAATTATGCATTTTAATTGGACAACCCAAAGCAATCGCAATGGCTATTAAAAATAATAAAGCTATTGAGCGCACCACGTTTTTAACCGATTTTTTAACTAGTTCACTTCAAGCACGATAAAAAAAAGAGGGAGCCGAAACTCCCTCTAATAGAACATTCTAATGCTTAACTTAACGGCACTAACTTACTGACGTTAATTGCCCATGCATTATTGCTTGAGGCATATTCTTGAGTATTCCAAAGATCTAAATCATTGATTGGATCTGGTGATAATGATGATGCATCGCCCCACCGTTGTCCAAGAATTACGCCGACGTTAATTTCAGCTAGTGGTCCAAAATTATATGGATTTGCCGCTTGCGTAATGAAAACCGGATCTCTTAAAGTACCCAGTGGATCTGTTGCCTTACGGGCTGCATACACAACGTTGGTATACTCATTCAAGCCAGATGCGGTACATGATATTACTAAATCTAAATTCTTAGTAGTCATAATCGACGCATTAAAATAATTACGAGGATTGTTAGCAGCATTATCAAATAACGTTCCTGATTGAACTAATGTTGGAACTGTATTAAGCGTTTCAACGCCTCCTGCGGTTAAATCTAGCTGATACCAACGTACAGCTATGCGATCTCCGCCATTAGCAACATCTTCTCCAACTCCTGCTTGATTTACTTGAATATCATGCGCGCAGAACAAATAATTGCCACGTACATGGGGGGCCCACATTAATGCGTTTCCTGACTGCAAATTACCATCATATCCATACAAGTTGCCCAAATGGGGTGCAATATCTGCGTAACCAAAAGAGGGAACCGTTATAAAAATAGCATCTGATATTGTTGGAGTAGTAGTACCTGCACCAGCTATTCTGTAAAGCGCAAGCTGATTACTTCCGGTTGGCGGATTGTTATTATAGTTGACTACTGCGTTGATCAAATAACCATAGGTAGGATTTGGAGTAAAATTATCTGCAGGCGGCAAGTACTGGCTATTCAAATTATTAATAGGGCCGAGCAATCCCGGAAATACGGTTATTTGCGGTGTTCCGCCATTAATTACAGAACTTTTTTGAATAACTACGGCAGAACTACCTACGAAAGTGAATCCATCTGGATCTGAGAATGCATTACATACAAAATAAATTGCATTTTGATCAACGGCCAACTGTCCATAATCAATAGTACCATTAGGGTTTCCCGGGTTAACTACACTGAGCGGAATAGTGTATTTATACCAACGAGTATAGGGAGTAATAACCGCATCAGCACTAATACAAATAACAACATCAGTAATATTTCCATCTACATCGAGTGCTTCACAAGAGGTGACCCAACGTTGCGCAAACCGATCGTAGTCAATACGAACATCATTAGCACCCACATTAAAAAACGAGCTGGCATCAATATTAAGAACATTATCTCTTAAGCCGGTCACTTTGTTAAAACTTCGAATAGCACCATATGACATCAAAATATATTGCTCTGCTCCTACCCATCCATTTAAATTCTGCGGAGTAAAAGCTGCAGAAACGGTATCGCCCGCCGTTGCAGCATCAAAATCCATAGCGATATTAAACAGAGTATCACTTGATGCACGCGTAACCATTTCACAGGTCATGCGGGTTGGATGTTGAACCATCGCAAATACTTGAGCAGATAATAAGCTCAAAATGAGTAATTTTGTTCCAGAAGTCATTATTATGTTCCTTTTTTAAATACTGTTGTTTGAACTACCAGAGTCAGCGCCTTGTACTCCAATCTCAATACCATTATTGCCATTTCCTAATTTCTTAGTGCCAATGATATCAACACCAATATTGTTATTATGAACAATATTGAATCCACCGCCGACAATAGTTACGCCGTTATTTCCATTATCTGCAATCACATTGTGTTCAGCACGCGAAGGACCACCAATAATGGTATTATTCTCATTAATAAAAATACCATCATGAGTATTCCCTAATGGTTTGGTTCCACTAAAATCGGTACCAATCAAATTTCCGGTAAAGCTATTATCCGCAACCCCCGGCAAATAATTGACTAACCCTATTCTCATGCCGTATCCGTTGCCCGACAATAGATTATTACGAACAATATTGTCAGTAGATTCTCCATCAAAATAAAATCCTTGGCCACCATTAGGTAAAGCAACCGTACCTAAAACATTGGTTCCCACATAATTATTTTCGATAGTGCAGTTTAATGAGTCACGAATACGTGCACCCCATAAAAAATGCCCTGAAATAACATTTCTGCCTAACAGACCGGGAGCGCCCAAAATACCGGTATCAACAAATCTGAAATAAACACCTTGTTGAGAATTACCAAGCGCTGAAGTTCCATTACGATTTACTCCAATATAATTTCCTACGACAGAAGTACCAACCGCATCAAAAACACTAATACTAGAACCGCGTAATAAATAATTATCAATGATAGAGAAACCAAAACTTCCGGCAATTAAATTTCTGTTGCCTTCTGCGGCTGAACCAATAATAGTTCCGGTAACGGCACCGACACCCGTTGAATCCCCTGAAATGCCAATTCCAACACGATTTGGTAATGCAGCTGTACCCTGAACATTCGTACCTATGAAATTACCGGTTATTACGATGTCATTGGCAGCCCCGACGCTTCCGTCAATTAAAATACCGCAATCAAGCCATTCATTAATACACAAGCCGCGCACTGAAGAACCGGTTGAACCCTCTGCAAAGGTAAGTCCATTACCTGTTCCAGCAAGAATATCCCCTATAGTATAATTGCTACCATTAATAATGATTTGAATGTTAGCATTATTGCCTATTGCTAAGGTATTAATACTTGCTCCTGTTTGTGAATAACCATTGATATCAACCGGAGTTGTAATGCGCGGAAGATCAGTGAGTGGTTGAATAGTAAAAGGGCCCGTTCCGGGAATTTGGAATATAATATTATTAGGACCCGCATTTCCGTTGCTATCTAAAATAGCCTGCCTTAAAGAACCGGCACCCGCATCTGCGGTAGTAGTGACGGTATAAGGAAGCGGATGTGTACTTATACATACCAGTATCAATAAAAGAATCGGTTTATTTATCTTCATACATATTCTCCTTTAGAATACATCGTAATAAAAAAGACAGTTGTTAAACTTTGTTTTATAATAAACAAAATCACTCACCAATATTCAATAGCACATTATGAAAATATATAAATATCTTTTATCGCTCGTATTAATATTTAATCATGTATCTGGTTATTTTTTTTCAGTAGTGCCTGCAAAAAAACCTTTTCTTATGGTTATTGAAGCTCAAGGAAATGTAAATTCCCCGGGCAGAATTATCGATGATAGCTTTGAATCTGAGATTACATTTAATGCTGCACATTTTTTAAAAAATACATTAGAAAATATGCATCCCTCTATAAAAATTTTAGTACAACGTTCTGATGGACTTTCAAACGCTCAGGCGGCAAATAAAATTGATGCAGATTTATATCTTTGTCTAAGCGCATGTAAAAGCACTAAAAGCACCTCTACAGGAATCGTATTATTCCGTTTTGATTATCGTCACCAGTTTATTCTTAAAGATGGCATAAGCTTCATTCCATATGATCAAATATATTTATTAAACCAACCAATAACTATTTCATGGATTAACTCTATAGGTGCGTTTCTATCTGATCATAATATGTTACGCGCATCATATGCATGCCCATATCGTCCACTTATGGGAGTTCGCAGTCCGGCCATAGGACTAGAACTTTTGCTCTATAATAAGTCAGAGTTGACACAATACATGACTGCCGTTGCACACAGTTTAACAACTATAATAAAAGGCTCGGGATCATGAGAAAAAAACTGATACTGGTTATTACACTTACACTAACGTGCTTGGGTATTATCTATTTTGCAGTCAAACACCATTACATCATTCTCAATTTTTCATCACCGACTGCCAATCAAACATATTCATCATCTTCTGGTAAGAAAAAAAAAGCATTAATTTTATATTGGAATAATGATCAATGGCATCAAGAAGAGGTTTCATTATTATTTAATGAGCATGCCTATCACACGATCTATCATCTGATAAGTCAATATTTGCAGCTATTGCTTGATGAATCGATTATTAAACAAAGAACGGTGGTTC
>CAZPZX010000014.1:0-20320 GCA_964591235.1 uncultured Pseudomonadota bacterium | reverse complement strand
AGCTATGTTGCCGGTGGTTCATTTTTATATAAAAATCCATTCAATAGAGCAGACTTGTTTAGTGTTGATGCTGATTATACCTTTGGTGAACAAAATTTAGCCATTCGGTATACCTACCCGTGGTTGTTTAATATGCGTATGCGTAGCTACGTTGAAATTTATGTGAATCAATATTTGCAGCCAGGCTTGCGTCATAATCACAAAAATATTTATAGCTTTGTACAGCAGGGCTTTTTATTGGGAACCCATTATGAGCATGGATCACTTGATAGCCAATGTAATATTGGTCTTGAGTGGATGAAGACGAACATTGTTGATAAGCGTGATAATCCGCTTTTTAATCAAGAGATTACTCATGCACTGTACTTTGAACCGTTATTAGTAGATAAAAAAATTCCGTATGTATTATTAGAACCTCAAATGGTTATTAACACGACCGATGATAAATTAAATCCGACCAGTGGGCAGTTATCGTTGGTATCTTGTAAAGCTATGATTCCGTGGCGGCGCTTATCATTTAATTCTTTTTTCATGAAATTCTTATTTGATCATTCAATATATGTTCCTATTAAAACGATGGTTTTTGCTGTGCGTGCGCGTGCTGGTCATATTTTTTATAAAGAATTTAAGAATGTGATGCCCGCCGAACGTTTTTATTTAGGTGGAGCAAACTCCATAAGAAGTTATGAGACGGATATGTGCCCACCATTAGGAACAATAGTAAATGAACAGGGTAAAACATGTTTTATCCCTCAAGGGGCACGATCAATGATCAATTTTAATGCAGAACTCAGAATCCCTGCATCCCATGGATTATGGATTGCGTTGTTTCAAGACTTGGGAGCCTTAAGCAATAACCATTTTGCCGATATAAAAGCGCATGATATTTTAGCAGGCACTGGTTTTGGTATTCGCTATCAAACACCTATTGGACCCTTACGATTTGATGTTGCTTTTAAATGGCGTCGTCCCGATCCCCGAATACCAGGTTATTGCTGGTTCTTGTCATTTGGTAATGCATTCTGAGCAGATAACAGGGTATAAAGAAGCTCCAAAATTGAGTTTTTAGTTCCGCTTGAGCTTATTTTAGAAGCATGACAAAAACTAACTGTCTCGAGCAGTCCCGATACGCACGCACAGGCAAGAGCTGGTTTTGAATGATTTGAAGTTAATAGGATGATACTTGCGATGAGTGCGGCTTTTGAGCCTATATTAGCAGTTGCAGTAATTAGAGTATTTTTTTTAATCTCTTTGTGTTCATGATGATACATGAGGGCTAAATGCTCTTTGAAGAACTCAATATTTTTAGAATTTGCTTCTGCAAGATTAAAACAATAAAAATTAAACGGGATAATCACCGCAGCTAAAATGAGTAATTTTTTCATATTATTCTAGAGGCATTACATCGTTAGATTCTTTTTCAACAGATGCTGGCTTGCAAGCGCAATATTTTTCTGCCAGTTGCTTGATGCCGGCCATCATGAATTGAGCGATATCGTTCATGTAATGACGGGTATGAAGATGGCCCATCTTAGTTTGAAAGACTCGATCAGCAATAAACATCTCTTCATGCATTACTCGGCGATTTTCAGCCAATTCAGCATGTTTTAAGACGGTGTATGAACCAAAGAAAGTAGTTAATGCTGAGTAGAGGCATGCCAACCCAGTATTATTACTTTTGATTGCTTGGTAGGTTAATGGTAAAAAAGTACCGGTTGCAAAGCTGGCAAAGCCCAGTTTTAGAATGAGCGGTCCATATTGATTATGAAAGCTGTATTGAGCTGCTTGCGCATGGGTATCGGCTTCGTTTTCTAATTGATCACGGATCTGGTCATAGGTGCTTTTACCGGTGTTTGCAAAAGCTATCGCAGGCAATAAAAGACAGAGTAAAATTTGTTTCATTGAAGTTCCTTTTTGTATGGTTTTGTAGAATGCAAGGTCAACATAATAAAAAAATGAGGTTTTTTCTAGCATTTTATGCGCTTTTTTTGATTTATTTAAAAAAATGATTAATTTAAAACTGTAATCTAAAATTTACTATTTTATGGGGATTTTTAATGGACCATCACCATCACGATCATCATCATCATTTTCATGACCATGAACACTCACTACGCAGTGAGTTATTTCACCATTTGCCGTATGCAATTTTTTCTGTTGCCTTTTCACTTATTATCTTAAGTTTTGTGACGCTGGCACTTAGAGGTTCAGAGATAGCATTTGCTCAAAAAGGGGCTAAAATGCTTTTTCATAGCTTTCACTTCATGCATATTGTTTTTGCGGCGACCGGTACCCTTATAACGTTTCGTAGATTCTGCAAAGACACCGTTCCTTCTTGGGTTGTCGGCATTTTTACGCCGGTGATCTTTTGTACTCTTTCAGACTCTATTTTGCCCTATTTGGGCGGTAAGGCACTTGGGGTAAATATGAGTTTCCATCTGTGCTTCTTTAGTGAACTTGCTAATATTATTCCGTTTCTAGTGGTTGGAGTAATTAACGGCTTTGTTATGAGTCGCCACAATCAAGAAAATCAAAGAATGTACTCCATTTTCTCTCATTTTATTCATATTTTTGTGAGCTCTCTAGCCTCAACCTTTTATTTGGTAGGTCATGGCTTCATGGATTGGCACAAAGATATCGGTTTTGTTTTTATTTTTATTATCATTGCGGTAGTAATACCGTGTACACTGTCGGATGTGGTAGTTCCCATGACTTATGCAAGGATGACCAAGAAAGATGAGAAACATTAGGCTTGAGCACATTAAAAAATCATATCACGGCGAAGTGATCATCGAAGATATAAACTTGACCATTCCGGGTGGAAAGATCTTTGCGCTTTTAGGACCCAGCGGAAGCGGAAAGACTACTATCTTGCGTTCGATTGCCGGTTTTGAAACAGTTGATGAGGGAAAAATCTATTTGGGCGATGAAGATATCACTCATGTACCGATTAACGAACGGCATATTAATACGGTGTTTCAAAACTATGCACTCTTTCCCCATTTGAATGTATACGATAATATTGCGTTCAGTCAGCGTCTTAAAAAAGTTCCTGAAGATGTTATTGAACAAAAAGTTCAAAAGGTAATTAAAACCGTTCACCTTGAGAAACATTTATACAAGTCGATCCAGCAGCTTTCAGGAGGCCAACAGCAGCGTGTTGCACTAGCGCGTGCAATTATCAATGAGCCTGAAGTTCTCTTACTTGATGAGCCTTTGGCAGCCCTCGATTTGAAACTTCGCGAACGAATGCTCCTTGAGTTAATCGATTTGCAAAGCACGCTTAAAACGACGTTTGTATACGTCACCCATGACCAGTTTGAAGCGCTTACGGTTGCGGATTTTATGGCGATAATGAATCCCGATGGTCAAATCGAGCAAGTAGGGACCCCAAAAGAGATTTATGAATTCCCAGTTTCTTCATTTGTTGCACAATTTGTAGGGTCAACCAATATTTTTAAGGGGACGCTGCGCTTTGAAGGTGATAAGCGATATCTTGATATTCTTGATTTAGCAAAAGTGGAAGTCCAAGCCCCTAAAAAAGATTGGGCTTGCAATGGTGCACCTATTTTAATGAGTCTTCGTCCTGAAAAAATCGACATTAGCAAAACTCCACTAGAAGGGTTTACCAACAGCTTGCAAGGCATAGTTGCTTCAATTGTGTATCATGGCCGTTCAACGCAATATAATGTTCGCTTAAGTAATGGACAGATGGTGCAAGTGTTTGAACAAAATGAAGAGCACTTTCCTAAAGAAGTGATCGATTATGATGATCAGGTGTATTTATATTGGCAAAAAGAAAATGTGGTGTTATTAGAGAAATGAACAGAACTAATAAGGTGATTTCCAATAATTTTCCTTTTTTTATGGCAACACCTGCAATTGCCTGGCAAACGTTGTTTTTCTATATTCCGGCTCTTTTAATTCTTGGACTTAGTTTTGTAAAAAACACTGTCTGGGGATTAAGTAAGGTGTCTTTTACAACGCACCATTATGCTTACTTGTTCGAGCCGCTATTTTTCATGGTCATTGTGCGTTCATTATGCTTGGCATTTTTTACCGCCGTTTTTTGTTTACTTCTTGCTTACCCGGTTGCCTATTGTCTGGCAGTCAGAATTAAACGCTATAAAAATATCTTTTTATTTTTCTTGATTTTGCCGTTTTGGACCAGTTTGATGGTGCAGGTGTATTCTTGGTTTTTCATTTTAGAGCACAATGGTTTAATTAATACCCTGTTGATGAAGATAGGTCTTATTAATAGCCCGATTCACATGCTCAATAATACATTCGCGATTTATTTAGTAATGGTCTACTGTTATTTACCATTTATGATTATGCCGTTATATACTGCGCTCGAAAAAATAGATAAACGGATGTTTGAAGCATCAGCAGACTTGGGTGCAACTCAGTGGCAAGCATTTAGCAGGGTTACGATACCATTATCTATGCCTGGTATTAAGGCGGGATTCTTTTTAGTATTTGTTCCTTCGTTTGGAGAATTTGTAGTACCAACACTGTTGGGTGGGGGCAAAAAATTATATGTTGGTACTTTGATTACACAATACTTCTTATTTAGCCGTAATCTGCATTTAGGAGCAGCATTTACGGTGATGAGTAGTATTGCATTGTTGGTAGCAGCTGGATTGCTTTATTGGTACTTCACAAAAAAAACAGCTGTTAAGACCAAACCTAAGGATATCTCATGATGGTACGTACCAGAAATAGTTTCTTAACCTATTTGCTTCCTATTTTGGCAGTAGTGGCATATATGTTTTTGTACATTCCTATTGTGGTATTAGTTCTATTTTCATTTAATGCCTCTGATGTTCCTTTTGCGTGGGAAGGTTTTTCATTAAAATGGTATCATGCGTTGTGGCAATCTAATGATATCTGGCTTGCTTTAAAGAATTCGTTAATCGTTGCTTTCTCTTCAGTTTTTTTAAGTTTAACATTAGCATTATTATTTGTGTTTTATAGCTCACGTACTTTTATAGCCCGTTTTTTTGTAATGTTTTATGTCAGTTTAGCAACACCTGAAATAGTGCTTGCAGTAGGACTGCTTAGTTTGTTTTCATTCTTTTCTATACCGCTGGGTTTAACAACGTTAATTGCTGGCCATACCTTAATTGGATTAGGGTATGCAGTACCGATTTTACAGTCGCGCTATGAAGAACTTGATAAAAAATATATGGAGGCTGCGCTTGATCTAGGTGCAACCGAGGGACAAACATTACGTTGGGTAATGATCCCACTACTTGGCCCCGCACTCACTGCAGCAGCCTTATTAGTATTTGTATTATCGCTGGACGATTTTATTATATCGTTTTTCTGCTCGGGTGGTTCTACGCAAACATTACCAATCTATATTTTTGTAGCAATCCGTTCGGGTGCAACGCCAATGGTTAATGCGTTATCAACTATTTTATTAGTGGTAAGCAGTGTTTTAGTTCTTGTGTTTTCATCACTCAAAATTAAAAAGACGGATCTCTTGCAATGAAGTTATCATTTTCAACAACGATTACGCGCTTTTTAATATTCTGTTTTTGGATTGCCGCGATTAGTGCTTTTTTATTGTTGCCATCACTGGTCAATAAATTACGATCACAAAAAAGTATTACAATCTTTACCTGGCCGATGATGCTCGATCCGGTCTATTTAAAACAGTTTGAGAAAGAAACGGGTATTAAACTTTATATTACTTATTTTGAAAATGGTCCTTCTTTATTGAGTAAAATTGAGGCAACACGTGGTGCAGGATATGATCTGATTATTCCTGATGATCATTCATTAGTTCAATTGATTGAAAAAAGGTTAGTAAAAAAAATAGATAAAGATAAATTGCATTTTTGGTCTCAGATTCGTCCAGAATTATTAGGCATTTATGCTGATCCAAATAATTATTATTCGATTCCTTATTATTGGGCGATGTATGGGATTGGTTATGATTCAAATCAACTTAAGCAGCCATTAGATACTTGGGGTGTTTTATTTAATCCCAGCAACGATGAACATGGCCATATTTGTATGACTGATGATGCGCGCGAAGCAGTTATGGTAACAGCACTCTATCTCTTTGGAACGGTCGATGCGCTCAAGGATAAAGCTTCTTTACAAAAAATCAAAGAAACATTAATTGCGCAAAAGAAATTGGTTGAAGTGTATTCTATTTCGCGCTCAGATAGTTTGTTGCAAAGTAAAAGTTGTTTGATGGCGATGATTACCAGTCCGGAATTGTTCCGTTTAAATCGTGAACGTCCGCAATTTAAATTTTTAAAGCCAAAAGAAGGAAGTTTAGTGGTTGTTGATTCGATGGCGATTTCCGCAGGTTCTGATAAAGATGATTTGGTATATCAATTTCTTAATTATTTGTATAAAGATGATGTCATTCATTATCATACGCAAAATTTTGGTTACTGTTCTCCCATTTCTACTGTGCCTTCTGAACAAAAAAATATTTGTTCAGCTGAAATTTTTAAACAGCTCAATTTCATGAAATCAGTCATATCTGACGATGAGATCAATCAATTGTGGATAGAAGTTCTTGGATCATAATTTTTGTTTGACATATAGACATAAATACTTATAAGATTCTGTAATATTAACTCAATACTAGGGAGAATCTTATGAAGCATCTTATTCGTCTGGCATTATCTTTAGCGCTGATAGTTCCATTTCAAGTAGCTCAGGCAGATCCTTTACGTTTGTCAAAGAAAGATAAAATTGATTTAACGAATTTATTACAAGAACCGATTGAGCAAATGAATAAAACGATCAATCAATTAAATGCATATGCTCAACAGATGCAAGTCATTGGCGATGTAACAATTCATGAAGATGTACATGGTGTAAAACACGTCGCAGAAAAAATCTTGGCAGAATTACACGAACTTAATGGGAAAGTTAATCATATAGATAATCAAGTTGATCAGCTGAACGATAAAGTTGATCAAGCCTTCCAACAAATCGCAATCTTAAGAATATTAGTTGGTAACCCCGATGATCCATCAGTTGATCCAGCAATCTTTGATAGCGTTCAAGCAATTGATGAGTCAAAATTACCTATTTATCAATGGCTCAAAACTATTACACGTTCAGTAATAGAAGGAACTATTGTTTCTTAAAGATTAAAAAATAGAGCCCTTCAGGAAACCATTCTGAAGGGCTTTTTTATTTGGTAAAAGTTTGTTTTTTAAGTATTATATTCAGTAATAACGCTTAAATTTATTACCTGATGAGCCTCTATGAGTACCAATAAGACCGGATTTTATGTAACTACTCCTATCTATTATGTCACCGCCAAGCCACACTTGGGCCATTTGTATTCTACTGTGATTGCCGATGTTTTGGCACGGTGGCATAAGTTGCAAAATATTCCGTCTATGTTTTTAACCGGTACTGATGAGTTTGGCCAAAAGATTGCTCAAGCAGCAGCAAAAGCGGGCAAAGAGCCTCAGGAATTCGTTGATGGCTTTATCGATGCCTATAAAAATGTCTGGAAAGATTACGAAATTGAGTATGACATTTTTATGAGAACCACCAATGATTTTCATATCAAAGCGGTTCAAGAATGGATTACCCGGTTGATGGCAAAAGGCGATATTTACAAATCATTCTATGAAGGATGGTATTGCGTTCCTGATGAAACCTTTATAACCGAAGTTGAAGTTTCAAAAGAAGCACCTAACTGCCCATCTTGTGGGCGTCAAACTCAATGGCTTTCAGAAGAAGCATACTTCTTTAAACTATCAGCATATCAAGACAAACTATTACAATTTTATGAAGAAAATCCTGATTTTATTGTGCCTAAAGAGCGTGCACAAGAAGTTATTAATTTTGTAAAAGCTGGCTTGAGAGATTTAAGTATTTCACGAACCACCATTAGTTGGGGTGTGCCATTCCCTAATGATAATAAACATGTGACCTATGTATGGGCAGACGCGTTAAACAACTATATTACGGCTATTGGTTGGGCTCAAAAGGATAAAGAACAGATATTTGGCAAATGGTGGCCTGCCGATGTGCATGTAATGGGCAAAGATATTGTTCGTTTTCATGCAATTTACTGGCCCGCATTTTTAATGGCATCTGATTTACCGTTACCAAAGCATTTATTAGTTCATGGATGGTTTAAGGTTGGCCAACAAAAAATGTCTAAATCATTTGGAAACGTTATCGATCCGATGGGACTCTACAACGCCTATGGTGCCGATCAAGTGCGGTGTTATTTAATGCGCCAAATGGCAATTACCCATGATGGTGAATTTAGCGTTGATGATTTAGAACAAAAAATTTCATCCGATTTGGCTGATGATTTAGGAAATCTATTAAATCGTATGGTAACGCTTGCACAAAAATATGATATCTCAAAAATTTCGCCAGTCGCAACATGGTCAAAAGAATCAAAAGAGTTATATCAAGACCTGTTAGTGATGAATAATGAGTATCAAATGCATATGAATGAATTTATGTTTCATATGGCTTTGAATAAGTTATGGAAATTTATTAATCAGATCAATGCTTATTTCCATGCGCAAGAGCCATGGAAGTTAGCAAGTAAAGAGCCTGAAAAGTTTAAAGAGATTTTATCTGCAACTGCTCATTCATTGCAAGCCGTTGCACTGGTACTCTGGCCGGTAATGCCGACTAAAATGGAACTTTTGTTGCAAAGCTTAGGTGTCACGCGCAATCCGAATATTAATTCACTGGATGTGGTAAAACAAGAGTGGAAGCAAACGTTTATTTTGAAAAAAATTAATAATTTATTTGAGAAACCAATGACCGAAAAAACTGAAATTAAAGATACACAAGCTCCTGCAGCAATAGTTGATGATTCAATTGCGATTGAAGATTTTGTAAAAGTTCATTTAACCGTAGGCACCATTCAACAATGCGAAGTAATTGAGCAATCAGATAAATTATATAAGCTACAAGTGGATTTTGGTACATTGGGTAAACGTCAAATACTATCCGGAGTTCGCAAACATTTTGCGCCCGAAGAACTTATTGGCAAGCAAGCTATCTTTGTGACGAATTTAAAGCCACGCAAAATGATGGGATTGGAATCGCAAGGAATGCTTTTAACTGCTGAAAATGATCAAAAGAGATTATCGATTGTTGCTCCAACAATCGCAGTGCCAAATGGAACGCGCTTAAAGTAGTTTAGGGGAAAACTCCTCTAGCTACTTGCTCTTGTTTCATTTGTTCCAGTTTTTTATGTCCATTAGCAATAACCTCACTGAGTCGAGCTTGCCTCTCTTCGTGTAACTGTTGAAGAGCGACAATTTCCTTTGTTGCTCTTTCCAATAAGTCATCTTTTTCCTCGATATCAGCTTTTTGTCTGGCTGATATTTTTAAGACATTGCTTAAAGATTGCTGCAATCGATCAATTTCTGCCGATTTTTTTAATTCGAGACTTTTACTTTGTTTTAAATCATATTCTAGTGATTGCATTTGTGATTGAAGTATCTTCATTTCATTCTCTTGAATTCGATTTTGTAAAGTTAACCGAGCAATTTCTTGTTCATATGACTCTGTATGAGGTTGGGTTTGGGGTGACATTTGAGCGCGGGCTCGTAAAAGCTCAGTTTGCGGAGATATAACCGTTTGCATTATCGGCGGTTGTTGCGCGATAGAGAAATGTATTATTGCTAAAAATAAAGGGAATACTTGTTTCATTGGTGCTTTCCTTTTTTTATAGGTTCAATTTAAATGTTACTATAATTTTGATACCTGTATCTAGATAGAAATTAAAAGCAATGATAGACTCTTTTTAAGAAGCACCCATTTAACCATTATTAGGAACAGATCATGAGTTCACATTCTCATCAAAAGAAATCAGGTTTTTTTTACGAACTAAAACAGATTATTTTTATTTTATTGGTCGTATTTCTGATACGAACTTTTTTCTTTGGCCTTTATCAAGTTCCAACTGGTTCAATGGAAACCACCATGTTAGTGGGCGAACGATTCTTTGCTGATAAGTTTACCTATCTTTTTTCTAAGCCAAAGCATGGCCATATCATTTCTTTAAACAGTCCACTCTTTCATTACTCAGATAATAAACTAAAAAGACTCTTTGAAGAGTATGTTTGGGGCCCGCAAAATTTAACCAAACGCGTAATTGGTATTCCGGATGATTTGATTGAGGGAAAAATTGAGGACGGCAAACCGGTTATTTATCGCAACGGACAAAAATTAGATGAGCCTTATTTAAATAAGCATCCATTAATTTCAGTATGGAAACGAAATCCACGTGAATTACATCGCTCTGCAGAACGTGAAGGATTGAATTTAATTTCTCAAAATAAATTAAGTCCTGCGCAATTTGAAGATTACTTGCGTAATAAAGTAATGCGCGAGTGTTCGCTCAAAACGTACGATCCATCAGTTGCATATGATAAACAACCTTTTTATAGAATTAATGAATCATTGATTTGTAAAGACGCTGAAGGCAAACCAATTCTCATTTATCCGGGCACGCTTATTGAAGAACCAAAAGGTCCCAATGAAGCGCCCAGTGATAAAAATTATTGGGATGGTACTGATGTGTTTCGAGTAAAATTGGGTAAAAATCAATATTGGCTCATGGGCGATAACCGCAACAATAGTGGCGATAGCAGATTATTTGGGCCAGTAGATGGTAAATTAATTCATGGAAGAATATTATTCCGTATTTTGTCACTAGATAGTGATGATGATTGGATGATTATTGATTTGATTAAACATCCAATCGATTTCTGGACGCGTGTGCGTTGGAGCAGATTTTTACAGTGGGTTAGATAAGAAATAAAAGGAGTATTAGTAGAGCAAAAAGCAATTAAAGGCTTTTTTAATAAAAAATGATTAAAAAAGCCGTTGCAGAATAAGAAATTTGTGGTACAGTATTATCCGTATTAACAAGAATTGGAAAGTATGAATAGCATTCAAAAACAGCTACAAAAAGCATTAGTTCTTTTAGGGATTATAGCTCTATTACCAGCATGTTTTGGCAATAAAGAAGAAAAAAAAGAAAGTCTTTACGTTATTAACGTATTAGACAAAGAAGATTATAATGATTGCAGAATCGCTGGTTCAAAAAACGTACCGTTTGGTGAAGTAAAAGATTTTGCAAAAAACTTAGATAAAAACGTTGAAATTGTGGTATACTGTGCTAACTATATGTGCTCTGCAAGCGGCTCAACCGCTAAGGAACTCAAGCAAATGGGCTTCCAGAATGTATGGGCATATGAAGGTGGTACAGCAGAATGGTATCAGTTGGGATTGAAAGAAGCTGGTAAGTTCCCGGTTGAGGGTGCTTGTACAAGAGGCTATCTGTCCGCTCCAAATGAAAAGCCAGCCCATGAAGGAACAGATGTCTCGGTAATTTCTGCACAAGAGTTACGCGATAAAATGATTTCTCATGGTTTGCTAAGCAAGTAAGCTTAGATACCCAAAAAAGCTCCGCAACAATTGGCGGCATAGCCAAGTGGTAAGGCATGGGACTGCAAATCCCTGACCCTCGGTTCGAATCCGAGTGCCGCCTCCAAACTTCGCTCGCTTGCTCTTTGAAGCTCAAAAAAGGCGAAGTAGAGACAATCGAATTACCAACCGATTGAATGATGTTTGAAATATGTGCCGAGATGGCGAAATTGGTAGACGCAAAGGACTTAAAATCCTTCGGGTTTATAGCCCGTGCCGGTTCGAGTCCGGCTCTCGGCACCAGACTCATTTTTTCCAAGTATGTCTGACGCACATAATAATATTTGTTGTAGTGCAGCAAATAAATGGTGCGCAAAAAATACCACACAAAATATGCGAAAAAAAATTACTTGAAATACATGATTAATACATGCATTTAAAAATATGTTAAATAGAGGCATGTATTAAAAAATAATTTCAAGTGATATAAAGAAAAAAACTTGACAATTTTTTTTGTCCTAATATTGTACAAATTAGTATTAGTTTTTGTTGGCTCAAAGTATAAAGAAACAAAAAATTAAAATTAAGGATGATTTCATGAATAAAGCGAAATTAGTAGAAAGCATGGCAAAAATGACCAAAATGTCCAAATCTCACTGTAAAGATGCTTTAGAAGCATTTATCTCTTCAGTGAGCGGCGCTTTAAAACAAAATAAAGACGTTGTTTTGACCGGCTTTGGAACATTCACTGTTATGAAAAGAAAAAGCAGAGTTGGTGTAAACCCAGCTACCGGTAAGAAAATGCAAATCCCTGCAAAAAAAGTTCCTAAATTCAGAGCAGGTAAAGCATTAAAGTCATTGGTTAAATAAAGCCGATTTCTTTCAAAATGTTAAAAAAGGCACCATTTTTTGGTGCCTTTTTTATTTCTCTTGTTTCTCTCTTTCTTGAATAACTATACTCGTGCTAAATAATCAAGGAGACGAGTATGGTTGAATCATCATCACCTCAAATCGGTTGGTTTGATCGATTAAAAAATTCACTTCATTTTGACAAACTTGCAGAAAAATTAAATTTCTCAAAATATAAATTACTTGATATGGCGTTATTTTTTGCAATCGGATTTTTGATTGGCTTTTTGTGGAAGCGATATGCCAATTATATTATTGCATTTGTGTTATTTTGCGCTTTCATGATCATTTTGCATCATTTAGATTTAATTACCGTCCAATTTAATTGGATTAAATTGCAAGAATGTTGTGGTGTTGAGCCGGCGCGTCCCGATGCAGATCTGTTAGGAATGATGTGGAGCTGGGCAAAAATGAATATTTTGCTCATCTTTAGTTTTATCATCGGAATATGCTTTGGTGCAAAAGTAAGCTAAGGAAAATACGATGGAAAAAAGAGAGAAGTTTGCACAAGAGTTGTCAGATATTTTAGTAAAACACAGAATAATTTCAGAAGCAGAGGGACGCTCAATACAGCGTACCTTTAAAAATGCTGATCGTGATAATTTCGATGATTTTTTGTTAGAAGAGGGCCTTGTTGAAGAGGCGCCATTATTAACGGCTCTAAGTGAATATTATCAAGTTCCTGCGGTTGATGTAACCGGATATTTTTTTGATACCGAACTTCTAAGAAATTTCCCCAAAGATTTTTTATTGCGCAACGGTATTGTACCACTAGAAATGGAAGACGATGTATTGAT
Source organism: uncultured Pseudomonadota bacterium (assembly GCA_964591235.1). Lineage (GTDB taxonomy): Bacteria > Babelota > Babeliae > Babelales > Vermiphilaceae > BTUB01. Next base: position 7,217 of record CAZPZX010000014.1, on the reverse strand, counting down.
TGTTGTTGCCAGTAATCCCGATAATCCTGATTTACTCTCGGGGATGGGTGCATATACATCTGAAGATATTCAATTTCGTGTCGGGTTGGCCCGTGACATTTCTGATGCAGTCAAAGAATATTATGATAAATCATTGACTGATTTAATGGATGAACAAGATTATCAAGATGAACAATTAATTGAAGAAGAGCGTTATCATTCATTAATTAATGAAGAAGATGAAGATGCAACTGCGATTCAAAAAGATATCGATAATGAGGACTAATCCATGATTGGATTTGAATCTGAATTTCCGATTATAAGCATGGTTGATAATCTTATTGCACATGCAATTATTAAATCCGCTTCTGATATTCATTTTGAGCCGATGGAGCACCATTTGCGCGTTCGCTTGCGTATCGATGGAGTTTTATATGATCATGATCCAGTCAATACAAAGATGATGCAACAGATGATTGCTCGTTTGAAAGTACTGGCATCGATTAATATTGCAGAAAAGCGTGTGCCGCAAGATGGTAAATTTCGTATCGTGCGCGATGGACGCGAAATAGACTTGCGCGTTTCTACGTTTCCCACTATCCACGGTGAGAAAGTTGTATTACGTATATTAAATCGTTTAGATTATGCTGCGGCCTTAGATAAACTTGGTTTTAGTTTATCATTAGCAGAACAAATATATGCGTTGCTTAAACAGTCAAATGGATTTTTTTTAGTTTCAGGACCAACCGGTTCGGGAAAGACAACTACGTTGTATGCATCCTTAACGCAACTAAGTACGCCTGAAAAAAATATTGTGACACTTGAAGATCCGGTTGAGTATTGTGTTCCGGGTATTTGCCAAGCGCAGATTCATCCTGATGCGGGCTTTACGTTTGAAAAAGGAATTCGTTCTTTGCTGCGTCAAGATCCTGATGTGGTTATGGTTGGTGAAATTCGTGATACCCAAACGGCAGGGATTGCGATTGAAGCGGCACTTACTGGGCATTTAGTTTTAAGTACCATTCATACTAATGATGCGCCAAGCGTAGTTATGCGTTTGATGGATATGGCTATTGAACCATTTTTAATTAATGCTGCAGTAAGTGGCATTTTAGCCCAGCGATTGGCACGCAGAATTTGTATACATTGCAAAATAGAACGGATTCCAACTGTTCAAGAGCAAGCTCTCCTAGATAAATATCAGATGAATCTTGGCTCAGTATTTAGCGGTGCTGGGTGTCAATATTGTGCCCATTTAGGTACAAAAGGAAGAATAGGTATCTTCGAATTTCTTTCAATGACTGATCAACTTCGCTCATTAATAGTGCAGCATCCTTCATTTGCGCAAATTTCTGCACAGGCTAAAGATGATGGTATGCGTACATTAATCCAGGACGGCCTTGATAAAGTTTCACAAGGAATTATTACGGTTTCGGAACTGATGCGCGTGGCGATGTAGTGCGGCGGGGTGTTGACTGCCGATTTAATTCTGCCACTAATTTATCTCTATCAATTCGTTCTTTTAATTGCTGGGTAGAGTTACTTTTGCTTAACTCTAAACTTTTAATCGTTGTTACTAATTCATTCATGTTCATCTGTTGAGCAAGTTCCAAAATACTAAATGATGTTTGTTGGTACAAAGGCAACGAACGGTTTAAATCTGCGTCTTTGAGCACTAAAAAGAGCGCTGCTTCTTCGTTGTTCCATAAGACAGCCTTATGTAAGGGGCTTAATCCATTGTCTGATGCGCATAAGTTGACATCGGCGATTGCTGCGACTTCTTCAAAAATATGCTTATTATATTTTTCCGGTACATCGATGGCAGCAAGAAGGGGAGTGTCTTTATCGCCATTGTCACTTCTAGTTTGTATGTTGATTGGGGCATTCAGACTTATTAAAATCCTTACCCGATCTAATCGCTTTTTTTCAATTTCATAAAAAAGTTCGCGACTTAAAAACTCCTGGCTGAGGCTTACCGCATCGTTTATTTCTGCGTGTGCATAGAGTAAGCGCAATGCCGCTTTTTCGCGTTTTAGTGTAAGTGCTTGGGTAAGTGGTGCAATTCCTCTTACCTTTTGATTCGGGTCTGCACGATGTTCGAGAAGTTTAGCTACAATTTTATCATGATATTTTTCGGCTTCTATCGCAGCAAAAAGTGGAGTTTCGCTGGTATCTTCAGATTCGGTACGATTCACTAATGCATTCCCTGCCAGTAAACTTTTTACCCGATCATATTCGCCTTGCTTTACTGCATCCATCAAATCTTGGCGGAGTCTTTGAGTGGTAGACCTGACCAGTACACCCTTGCAAGAGGCTGGTTTAGACTGATGTGTGATGATCTTGGATCCACTTTTGTATTTGACATGCGAACCATGAGCATGTTTATTGCTTTTGCCACGTGCTATCTCAGTTTGATCCTTTTGAGGTGGTCTTTCCATATTAAAACTAGTGCAGACACTTAGAAAGATGAGGGCATACCAAGATTTCATAATGATCCTTCTAGCTTTAATCCATAAGAGATTTATACTTGATAATAAAGGGTTATTTGCCTCTTAAGGAACTATATGGCGCGATATTTCTTCATTTTGTTATCTATGGTTTTACCATTGAAGGGGGTAACTCCGCAACAATTAGTTAATGGCGGCCAGCTTCTGTATAATGCCATACTCTCAAATGATTTAGCTAAGCAAAAGCATGCTTTCAACAGTTCTGACAGATTAATGATTCTTAAGCAAGCGCGTGAAGCTGCCAAGAAAAACAAGGATGCAGAAACTACACAATACCTAACTGAGCAGATATTCTATCATCAAATGAATAACACTCGTGAATTGCTAAAAAAAGCCTTTAAAATTAGTGTAATCGCTAGTTCATGTTTTCTTGCTGGATGGGTTTTGAGATTGAAGCAATGCGCACAATTAGATGGTAACTCCCAATGCAGTGATCTGGCATTTTATAAGTATCCGTGGATCTAATGAAATCATTTCTAAAAGTTCTCAATCTATGTATTGAGATTGACCACAAAAAGATTATCTCCCAACTAAGTCTTGAAATAGCTCCTGGCTCTATTCATGTCATCATGGGTGCCAATGGCTCTGGAAAAAGCACACTTGCGCATGCATTAATGGGTCATCCGGCTTACACGATTAGCCAAGGGACAATAGTCATTAACGACCAAGATATAACTCAACTAGAAGCAGACAAACGCGCTCATGCCGGTTTGTTTTTAAGTTTCCAGCATCCCTATGAAATTCCCGGCGTAACGGTTTATAACTTTATCAAAGAAGCATACTATGCGCGTTTTAAGCAATCATTAGATGCTAAAGAATTTCAAAATCTTTTGTATAAAAATATGGACCTTCTGGGTTTGGATCTTGCCTTTGCTCATCGTCCTTTAAACTACGGTTTTTCCGGTGGCGAAAAGAAAAAGCTTGAGCTATTACAATTGCTGATGCTCAGTCCCAAAGTTGCAATTCTTGATGAGATCGATTCGGGATTGGATGTTGATGCAATCAAAATGGTTGCGCAGGGATTGCACGTTGCGCGCGTACAAAATCCAGAACTTGCCCTCATTATTATTACTCATTATCCACGACTTTTATCGTATATTACTCCGGATGTTGTCCATATAATCAAAAATGGCACAATCCAAATATCAGGATCTTATCAACTTGCCCAACAGATTGAGCTGCGAGGTTATGATGCAATTGGCGGCTAATAAAGATCCTCAGCATTGTTTTAAGGCTGATAAAGGTTTAAATCGCCAGATCGTTATTCAAATCTCTGAGCAAAAAAATGAACCGGGCTGGATGACCGATTTTCGCCTGCGTGCTTTAGAGATCTTTGAGCGATTGCCATTGCCAAAGTGGGGCGCCGATTTATCTAAGCTAGATATCAATGATATTCACTATTATTTAAAGCCTCTTGAAGAACAGCATACTTCCTGGGATCAAGTGCCTGATGGCATTAAAACTACGTTTGAAAAGCTCGGGATTCCGCAAGCTGAACAAAAGTTTTTGGCGGGTGTTGGCGCGCAATATGAATCGGAAGTGATCTATAAGCGTTTGCAAAAAAAATGGGACGATCTTGGCGTGGTTTTTACCGATATGAGCACCGGTCTTAAAGAGCATCCTGAACTGGTCAAAAAGTATTTCTCTCAGGTTATTCCTGCTCACGATAATAAGTTTGCTGCTTTAAATAGTGCCGTTTGGAGTGGCGGCAGTTTTGTCTATGTTCCGCAGTATGTAAAAATCGATATGCCACTACAAGCATATTTTAGAATTAACGCGCCCAGTATGGGCCAATTCGAGCGGACCTTAATTATTGCTGAACCGGGTAGCTATGTTCATTATGTTGAAGGATGCAGCGCACCGCTCTATAGAAAAAATTCCTTACATAGTGCCGTGGTTGAATTGGTTGGATTACCATCATCTCATATTCGCTATACCACGATCCAAAACTGGTCGCAGAATGTTTATAATCTCGTAACCAAACGAGCAGTTGCACATGAACGTGCAACGGTCGAATGGGTTGATGGCAATTTTGGTAGCAAAGTGACCATGAAATATCCGTGTGTGATTTTAAAAGGTGCTCACTCTAAAGCGCAAATCATTTCGATTGCGGTTGCATCAAAAGGCCAGCATCAGGATTCTGGCGGTAAAGTAATTCATTTAGCACCCAATACCAGTTCGCATGTAGTTTCAAAATCGATCTCTAAAAATGGTGGTAGAGCCAGTTATCGCGGTTTATTAAAAATTTCTCCTCAGGCTCATCACGCTCATGCGCGTGTTCAATGTGATGCGCTCATCTTAGATGCGCATTCACGTTCTGATACCTACCCAACGGTTAAAGTAGATAATTATACTGCTGATGTTGGCCATGAAGCAACGGTCAGTAAAATTAATGATGAACAGGTTTTTTATCTGATGAGTCGTGGTTTATCTGAAGTTGCAGCGCGCGCGATGATTGTTAATGGCTTTATCGATGCCTTTGTAAAAGAGTTGCCCATGGAGTATGCAGTTGAAATAAATCGATTAATTGCCCATGAAATGGAAGGATCAATCGGATGATTATTGCTGCGCATGATCTGCAAATGCATCATATTATTCAGACGCAACCAGTGTATGAAAGCACGTGGCATGTAAAACAACATGCATATTTAAAAGTTATGTTCCAAGTTCATGGGGTTTTAACAAAAATTACTTGTATTCTTGAAGAAGGTGCACAGTTAGAATTTATTCCGCTTATCATTGAACCTGATATGAGTGAATTGCATATTATCGTAGAGCTTTCTCAATCGGCACATGCAGTAATTAAAGGCGCATATGCATTACAAGCGACACAAAAAAGTACTATTCGTGTTCATCAACATCATCAGGGATTAGCATCGATCAGTCATGTTACTATAAATGGTGTTGCCGGGGGTGCATCAATGGTTGATTATGCGGGCATCATCACCATCGATGAGGCGGCAAGCAAATCTATTGCATCTCAAGAAAATAAAACAATTTTATGGTCCGATACTGCCAAAGCGCAATCAGTTCCAAGCCTGGAAGTTAAAACTAATGATGTGCAGTGTGCACATGGAAGCGCTATTGGACATTTAAATAAGGAGCATATCTGGTATGCGCAATCGCGCGGTATGAATGCTCTGCAAGCACAATCATTATTACTAAAAAGTTTCTTTTGCCAAACATTACCTGATTCAATTGATGATAAGATTGTTAACGAGCTTGTTAAAAAAATTATTGAATAAAGGAGCAGTATGAATATAAGAAAAGATTTTCCCTTGCTCAAAAAAAAGGTACATAACAAAGAACTGATTTATTTTGATAATGCAGCTACCAGTCAAAAGCCGCAATTAGTTATTGATGCTGTAAGCAAATTTTATACCGAACATAACAACAATATTCATCGTGGTGTTTATCAATCGGCAGAAGAAACAACCCAGCTGTATGAAAATGGGCGTAAAGCCGTTGCAGGTTTTATTAACGCACATCCGGATGAAATTCTATTTACCAAAGGTACCACTGAAGGAATCAATTTTGTTGCGCGTGCCTGGGCAGTTCATCAGCTAACAGCTCATGATGAAATAGTCTTGAGCGAGCTTGAACATCACTCAAATATTATTCCCTGGCTGGTGCTTGCAAAAGAGAAAGATTTAAAAATTAAGTACATTCCGGTTAAGCCAGATGGAACCCTAGATCTTTTACAACTAAAATCAGTTATTACTTCAAAAACAAAATTAGTATCATGCCTTCACATTAGCAATGCGCTCGGAACACATGTTGATATTGATGCTATTATTTCAGCTGCACATGCAGTAGGTGCCAAAGTGCTTATTGATGCAGCACAATCGATTGCACATATGCCTATTGATGTCAAAAAAAACAAGACAGACTTTTTAGTTTTTTCCGGGCATAAGATGGGTGGTCCGACGGGAATTGGCGTTTTATATATTAAAAAAGATTTGCATCACCAGACACAGCCCTATCAGTTTGGTGGTGGCATGCCGTATGAAGTTGATTACCATTCAGTTTCATTTGCAAAAGCGCCCCATAAATTCGAGGCAGGAACTCCACCTATTGCACAAGCGATTGGATTGATGAGTGCGATTGACTATATCAATAAACATATTGATTTTAAAAAACTTGCAGAGCATGAAGCAGATTTATGTGCGCGATTGATCGCAGGTTTATCTAAGCATGCAAAAATTCGCTTGTTAGGGCCGATTGAACAATTAAAAAAATCGGGACATTTAGTGAGCTTTATTATCGACGGAATGCATGCGCATGATGTAGCCGACTATCTAGGAAAGCACGGCATTTGCGTGCGTGCTGGCCATCATTGTGCTCAACCACTTGCTAAAAAATTAGCCTACCAATCATCGGTGCGCGCAAGCTTCTATGCGTATAATACCCACGAAGAAGTTGAAAAATTCTTAAATGTCATTACGCTGCTAGTATCTCAATAACTACGTTTATAAAGGATTTACATGAAGTTTAGCAGAATAGTATGGGCATTCGTTTTGAGTATATCTTTAAATGGTGTCACCAATGCATGCCAAAGACATTATACCCTTGATGATTTTATTCCTTATTTGACAGCTTCATATCTTCAACAAAGAGTACAAGAAGTTGCACACAGAATTGATACTGATTATGCGGGCAAAGAGATTACCATAGTATCTGTTCTTGAAGGTGCGCGACCATTTACCAGAGATTTAAAAAATGCGTTAAAAT
>CAZPZX010000013.1:0-22757 GCA_964591235.1 uncultured Pseudomonadota bacterium | reverse complement strand
ATTATCGGAAGCGTATTAATACCACAAACTGCGCGTGCTGAAATTACGCCCAAAACCATGATGCGAGTAGAGGCTGGAGTATGTGCGACAATCGGAGCTCTTTTAGCTACTAATGCTCTTACCTGGGCATCACATACCAAAACAGTATGGAATATAGATACGAGTAAAGATAATAAAACCAATAAAGCAGTTCATGAATTTATGCTTTTGGGTACATCATTTGTCTCAATTGGATCAGCAATAGCAAGCTATCAGGCATTCAAAACTGCTTATAACCTTTTTTGCTTGCAAACTATCTTTTCAAAATAAATTATCTAACAAACAAAAAGGCACTCGATTAAGAGTGCCTTTTCTATTTCTTTAAACTAAAAAGCTATTACGCTTTGTCAGCCTCTGGCTTTTGAGCCATGTGAGGGTGTTGGCTGCCTGGATATACGCGTAATTTGCGTAACAGGTAGCGGCTTAAAATGTTTTTAGGTAACATACCTTTTACTGCAAGAGTAATTACTCTGTCTGGGTGCTTTTCAAGCAATTCTTTTGCTGAAGTCACTTTGCGTCCGCCGATCCATCCGGTGTAGTGCGCATATTCTTTATCAGCTAATTTATTACCGGTCAATTTTACTTCTGACGCGTTAATAACCACCACATATTCACCTGAATCGGTGTGGGGGGTGAAGTACGGCTTATTTTTACCACGTAAAATATCGGCAATTTCAGTTGCCATACGGCCTAATACTTTGCCTTTAGCGTCGATTACACGCCAGCGTGGATTTTCGTTATCTTCTTTACGTAAAAAGAATGCTGAGTTCATGTCAACTGCAGCTTCTTGTCCTACTTTCTTTTTTTTAGCAACCGGAGCTTTTGGAGCTGCTGCTTTTTTTGTTGTTGTACTTTTTTTCTTAACTGCATCAGTTTTTGAAGAAGCAGCTGCGGTAGACTTTTTTACAGCCATGTTAAATACCTTTTAACCTAAAGAAATAATTAAACTTTTGATTTACAAATGACATATATGACGAACGAAGCTATTATATACTTTAAATAAAAATCATTTAAGGGTCAAATCCCTTTATATAATTATCTAAAGGAACTCTATGCTGAATAGTTGGTTTGTACTATTACCGCCCCTTTTGGTACTCATTAGCGTGCTCATTACCCAGCGCTTAAACCTTTCATTAGTTATAGGATTAATGAGCGCAGCCTTTATTGCAAATAATGGTTCAGTTATAGAAAGCTTTTCTCTTTTACTCAAACGAATTATAAATCAAATAACCGATTTGGATAATCTCTATCTTTATGCTTTTCTGCTTATCATCGGCATTATCATCATTCTCTTTGAAAAGTCCGGGGCTGCAATTGCCTTTGCCCAACGGCTGACCAAACGATTAAAAACAGCCAAAAGCGCTCAAACCTCTGCTATTTTACTCTCAAGCGCCCTCTTTATAGATGATTATTTAAGCTGTTTGACTACCGGCTATGTTATGCGTCCGATTATGGATCGCTTTGCAGTGCCACGCGCGAAATTAGCCTATATTATTCATTCCCTATCAGGCCCACTGGTCATTTTGGCCCCCATTTCAAGCTGGCTCGCGCTAATTACCAGTCAGCTGGAAAATGCGGGAGTCAGCCCTATTGCTTCACCTATGACCAAAATTGTTGCCGATCCGTTTTATATTTACCTTAAATCGATCCCCTATATATTTTATTCGCTCATCTTAGTTGCCAGTGTTTGGTTTGTTGTGCGTAAAGGTATCTCATTTGGGTCTATGAAGTTCCATGAAGCCACCGCAGCACGAACCGGAAATCTCTTTGGCGGTAGATCACCGCTTTCAGGGACGACAATAACTCTTAAAAGTGAGCATAAAGGATCTATGTGGGATTTAGTGATTCCTTTAGTTACTCTTTTGGCCAGCTTTATAGTGGGTATTGCTTGGGCTGGCGGCTATTGGCTGTTTGGCGGCTCACTATCATTTATTCAATCTATTCAAAAAAACAATCAAACCAGTTTTGTTTTATGCATGGCAAGTATATTAACACTGATTGTTACACTCGTCCTTGGATTTAATAAAAAAACACTGAACAAAAATGATGTTAAAACGTCCTGTTATGAAGGAATCGCATTAATGCACACCTCCGTAATCATGGTCTTTTTAGCTTCAACGCTAGGGCTTATGATGCGCCAAGATTTGCAGACTGGAGCCTATTTAGCGCAAATATTATATGGCATTATTAGCGTTGCATTATTACCGTTACTTTTTTATCTATTCTCGATTGCAACCGCTTTAATCACCGGTTCAGCGTGGGGCACTATTGCATTGATGGTTCCAATTGCAATACAGATGGTGATTACACTGCTTGCGGTAGCAACACCTGCATCACCCGCAGATGTATCAGTTTTGATGCCGGTGCTTGGCGCAATATTTTCAGGAGCAGTGTGCGGCAATCATATTTCTCCGATTGCAGAAACTACTATCATGTCTGCCAATAGTGCTGGCTGCTATCCAATCGATCATGCGTACACGCAATTTTGGTATGCTTTACCAGCCATCATTGGCGCAGGCATCTCTTTTTGGGTAACTGGCTTGCTACTCAATCAATCAGTGTTATTATCACTAGGATTATCATTAGCAATCGGGGTAGCCTTTTGCTTTGCTTATTGCTATATAGCACATAAATTTTCGCGCAAACATTTCTAACTGAAATAAATTTGACCAATAAGCTCGATCTGATAAGATTAAATTATAGATTAAGGATTTAAAATGATTAAAAAATTATTACTATTTTCTTTATTCATAACCAGCCTTTCTTGCGGAATGCAAAAAGCAAGCGGCTGGGGCTTAAACCCATTAAGCGGAATAGGACTTACGACAGAAACTAATGAAACCGTACAAGTTGTAGCTAAAGCAGTTACTACGACCGGCAAAGCGCTCTCTGAAGGATTAAGTGATTCAACTGCTAACATCACACAAGCACTCAATGGTACCAGTTCAAATATTACTAATGCACTCGTTGGCACTACCAAGAATCTTGAAAGAACAATTACCATTTCAACGACTGAAGTATGCAGAAGCTTAAATCATGCGAGTGGTCAACTTACCAATACTGCAAATAAATTAATCGATGCAGGGGTTCCTGCGCTCAATCAAAATATCAATGCCTTGATGCAAAATGGCGTTCCCGCACGAATTATAATTGATCCTACAACGATAAAGACTTTGTGTTTTTCATCAACTGGTGCGGCACTCGCCATGGCAGGGATTGGCCTTATTTTATATGAATCTTTCTTTGTAGAAGATTATTCAACGGAAGCACCAAAACCAGCAAGCTGGAGCATGACCGTTAAAAACTTTATGAAAAATAGATATGTGCTTGGCTCAGCAAGTATTGCTGCGGGATTATGCTTAATCGCTAAAAGCACTTCATTATAATCAAATCAAATTAGAAACTAAAAAGCCCTCGAACGTTCGAGGGCTTTTTTATTGTTTATTAGCTGCGTGCTAGATCAATATCCCCGTCTTCATCATCCTCAACTTCAGCATCTTCATCAAAATTGAATGAACGCTCATCATGTTCGAATGATTCAGCTTCATCTTCATCAGAATGTTCTTGTGCCATAAGCGCTTCAATATCATCAGCTTTCTTTGCTAATGATTCGCTCAAGCATACAACACCATCCTTTGCCATCCAGTAATTATCTTCGATGCGAATTCCAATACCTTCTTCAGGAATATAAATTCCCGGTTCAATAGTAAAGACATCGCCATCTTGCAAGGCATCTTTGCTGTCACCAACATCATGCACATCAAGACCTAAGAAATGGCCAATACCATGAATAAAGTATTTGCCATAACCACGTTCATCAAGGAATTTTTTAGCCAAATGATTTAATGATTTATCTGGCTTTTCTTTATTAGAAAGCCACATGCCTGGCTTTGCAATGCTGGCAATATATTCTTGTGTTTCAAGCACGAGATTATAGAGTTCTTTTTGGCGCTTAGTAAACTTGCCTGAAACCGGATAGGTTCTAGTTAAATCAGCACAATAATACTCAATTTGCGCGCCAACATCTACTACCACTAATTGGCCATTTTTAAGCACATCACTATTAGTATTATAATGCAAAATAGTCGCATTTTTGCCGGTAGCTACTATGCTTGGGAATGAAGGGGTAGCTCCAGATCCGGTGAACATATATTCCAAGCTTGCTTGCACTTCGGCCTCTGTAATACCATCAGCAATCGATTGTGCCGCTGCGCCTTGGGCTAATACGGTGATCTCAACCGCTTTATATAAATGTTCAATCTCACGCATATCTTTTTTACGACGCATGATTGCAACATATTCAGAAATATCAACACACGATGCTTTTAATCCTGGAATAAATGATTCAAAACGCTCGAGCAAATGGCGCGCATCAGCATATGATGATGAATCATTAGGGCATAACGTGAAAATCGTACCTTTATCAGCAATAATCGTTTGCAACTGTGCAATCAGCGTGCTGTAATGAGATTTATCTGAGAATGGATAAAATTGATATCCAGGAGCCATATCTCCTAAAGTAGTGATCGTAGTAAATCCTAATTTTTTTGCATTTTCTTGAGTCAACGCAATCGGGGTATGAACCCATGCAGCGCGTGTATTACCATGATTTGGTACAAATAAAGTTGAAGTACCATCTAAATCAAAGACCGCAACTGCACCCGGCTCAGTAATGCCGGTTAAATAGTAAAATGAACTTTCTTGCATAAAACGATGTTTACTATTTTCTAATGCACCGAAAATAACAACGGCACCCTTTTTCACTTCAGGATGCTCTTGTTTAATCATGGCAACTAAATCTTTGGCACGAAGCCCGAAAATTGATGAATCTTTTGTCCCTGATCCACTAAATAACATTTTTTTGTTTTCCTTTTAAAATGGACGTCGCTCTGACAACGCTTTATAAACTGTTACGCGATCCATAGATTCAATCATTGAACCAACAGGAATTCCGCGTGCTAAACATGAGATAATGATACCGCTATTTTTTAACTTGCTGGCAATATAAGAAGCCGTCGCTTCCCCTTCAGGCGTTTGATTGGTAGCTAATATTATCTCTTTTATCGTACCTTTTTGTACTCGTTCAATCAATGGGACAATATTCAGGTTTTCCGGTCCAATGCCCTCTAACGGATAAATGGCGCCACCCAACACATGAAATACTCCCTGATAGCCACCGGTCTTTTCAATCGCCAAAAGTTCTTGCCAGGTTTCAACCACACACACCAGTGATTGATCCCTACGTGGATTAGCACAAATGGAGCAATTCCTATCTCGCTCCTGCCAAGAAAAGCAGATGGCACATTGAGTGATATTTTGTTTTGCTTCTTTAAGCGTTGCGCAAAACTGATCGATCTTGCTTTGATCTAAATATAAAAAGTAGCTGGCTACGCGATAAATATTTTTAGACGCCAGATAGGGAACCTGCTGCAACGCTTTAATAAGTTTGGTTAATGATGGTGTATCATGCAACATTAGAACTCCTTTGATTGGATTAATGCCTTAGCTTATGCCCAGCCAAACTTATTCTGCAAATACATCTGTGCACCGTTTAACACAACACCAACCAAGATGTACAGTGATAATCCTGCAGAGAAATTAGCCGCTGCTGCACCAAACACTAAGGCAATACCAATTACCATGAAACGTTGCTTTGGATCGGTTGCATTAGCCTGAACGATCATAAAAATCACAATCAAGATTGGTAAAATGTAATACGGATCTTTGGCAGATAAATCTTTCATCCACAAGAATGGCGCTTGATACAGTTCAAATGAACCTGATAATACTCTGCTTAACGCAAAGAAAATCGGTAATTGTAACAGTTTAGGCAAGCATCCGCCCAGTCCTGGTATACCATGTTTATTAATCAAATCAGCACGTTCACGCGCCAAGGTCTCTGGATCATCTTTATAGCGCGCTTGAATATACGCTAATTTCTTTTGAAACTCACCATATTTCTTCAGGCTTTTAGCGCTACGCACGTTAAGCGGTAATAATACGAGGTTGATTAAAATCGTCATCAAGACAATTGCCCAACCATAGTTGTGCACGTATTGATACAAGAAATTAAGTATCATGAGCAAGAATCGTGACAATGGTGCTAATAGACCTGAGTGTTCTAAGGTTTGCTCAAGACGTGGATCAACAACACCCATTGCTGCATCTTCTTTTGGCCCAACATAGAATGAAAGATTCCAACTAGTCGGCTGTGTGATGCTTGCGCTTTCTAAAATTGAAACTAATTGCTTACCGGTTACTGAATAGTACGCACGCTGAGCAAAACCATTTTGATCTGAAATCATTGCATGTACAAAATAGCGATTTTCACTACCAAAGAATGTTGGCGCAAACCAGCCCTTGTTTAAATCGATTTTAGCGATTGGCTCTTTTTGGACAGATCCTTTTTGAGAGTTGTAAATACCCGAAGTAATATTATAAGGATCTTCTACTTTTGGCATAATTGCCTGACCATCTTGATTAATATCTAAAGTTACGGGAGAACCAAAGAAGATACGCGCTTGTGTTGATCCCTGTTTTGGGGTGATGGTCAAATCAAGATCGATCTGCATCTTATTATCATGAACGATATACTGCTTTTGAATGATAGCTTGATCAGTTTCTGCTTTATAAGTGATCTTATGAGCAGTTTCTAATCTCTTTTGTTCAATCAGTGTATAGCGCAATGGGGTCTTAGTATTTAGTGCTACTAAGAAGTTGCACGCACTATCACCGCTTGGATTGATAGTACGCATCTCTTGCTCTTTACCATCCACTACCCGTTTAAAGGTAAGTTGTGACAAACAGCCACCTTGGCTTGAAAAGACATACTGGCCCGACGCTGTTTGAATAACCGTTTGGGTTCCTTGCGTATTTACATCGCTATCGACAAACTCAATCGTTTTATTGAGTGGTTGCGCTTGTAACGCACTGGCAGGAGCAATAAAGGTTTGCCCTGATTGCACTGCACTGCCTTGAGCCCCCTGAGAATTTCTATTAATAAAAAAATATTGGATCCCCCAAGTAGTAATTAATGCGAGGGTTAAGGGCAAAATATATTGTTTAAAGTTCATGAATGGTTTCCTCAGGAATAAGGCAAAAGAATGCTATTACTCAATAAAATCTTACAGATAAGATACCAAAAAAAGAGCGCTCTTACCAGGCCACTCCTTAAACTTGTATCAAAAAAATAATGCTCTATTTTAACTATTTTGGTATACGTATATGTACATCCTCAAAAAAAAGAGAAAGTAGTAAAAAAAGGATACTGTATGAAAATGCAAAAAAGACAATTTCGAATTGGTGAATTAGCTGCTTACCTCAACGTTGAAAAGTTTGTAATTAGATTCTGGGAAAAAGAGTTCGATTTAAGCACCGAGCGCTCAGAAGGCGGCCAACGCTTTTACTATGATAAAGACATTGAAAAGTTTTTATTAATTAAAGAATTATTATATCAAAAAGGATTCACCATTGCGGGTGCAAAGCAACAATTGAAAGTAGCTCCTAAAAAACGTAAACAGGATATTGAACAACCGGAAGAAACAAAAATTATCGCATCCCAAAAGACAACCCTTGAACAAGAGATTGTTGATAAACAAGCAACCAAAGCACATTTAGAACAACAGATTATTGATTTACAAAAAAAATTAATGAAACTTCGGGAACTTTTATAAACTATGTATCACAGAACATCGCATATTCATTTTGTTGGTATCGGCGGCATCGGCATGAGCGGGATTGCTGCAATCCTTAAAAATCAAGGCTACATCATCTCAGGATGCGATGCCGATATGGATCAACAAAGTATTAAAGACTTAAAAGCATCAGGTTGCCAGATTTTTGAAGGGAACAATTCTCCCGCATGTCACGCTGCCAATCCTGACATCTTAGTCTATTCATCAGCGATTCGTTCTCACAATCCTGAAATTATTGCCGCGCAAGAGCGTGGTATTCCCACCATTCCGCGGGCACTCATGCTCGTTGAGCTGATGCGCACCAAATTTAGTATCGCAATTTCAGGCGCACATGGTAAAACAACCACTACCTCATTAATTTCACATATTTTAATTGAAGCGCACCGCGATCCAACGGTGGTTATCGGTGGCCATTTAAAAAATATTCAAGCAAATGCACGCTTAGGAAATGGTGAATTTTTAGTTGCAGAAGCCGATGAAAGCGATCGCTCGCTACAAAATTTATTACCAACCTTGGCAGTAGTCACCAATATTGATTTAGAGCATTTAGAAACATACAAAGATCTTGACGACATTAAAGAAACGTTTAAACGCTTTTTAAATAATATTCCGTTTTATGGTAAAGCGTTTGTATGTATCGATGATGAAAATGTGCGCTCAATCATGCCAAGTTTACCTCATATTAAAATGGTAAAATATGGGATTGACGATCATGCCGATATTTATGCAACTGATATTCAATTACAGCCAACTGAATCTACCTTTACGGTTCATACCAAAGAAAAAGGTGTTTTAGGTTCCGTCACCAGCAAAATGCTCGGACGTCATAACGTACTCAATACACTCGCTGCAACGGCAGTAGCATTGGATTTAGGTATCGATTTTGATACTATTGCGCATGCAATAGAGTCTTTCAAAGGAATCGAACGAAGATTCTGCTTTAAAGGCACCTATCAAGGAGCAGAGATTTTTGATGATTATGGCCATCATCCTATCGAAATTTACAATACTTTATTGGTTGCAAAAAGACGTGCAAAAAATAAATTGATCGTGGTATTCCAACCGCATCGATATAGCCGAACCGATAAGCTGTGGAACCAATTCGTTCAGATTTTAACGCAAAGCCCTATTGATCATCTTATTATCACTGATATCTATCCGGCCAGTGAAGCGCCCATTTTGAATGTGACCAGTCCTAACTTGGTCCAAGCTATGCATGAGACTAATCCTGCCCTTTCTATTAGCTATGCTCCTTATGAGGCAGATTTTAGCTCAATAAAGGCTCTATTAGGTCCCATTACCCATGAAAATGACCTAGTTTTGCTCTTAGGGGCCGGCAAAGTTAATAAACTCGCTGATTATTTGCAAAAATAGCCATTTTTAACAACAAGGCCAGTATTTAAAAAAAGGCTTTTACTATAGCCTTTTTCGCCTTATAGCATTTCTATTAGTCAATAATATTGAGATACAAAAACACTTTAGTGTAAACTATTATTAGATAATAGAAACGTTGAAAAGGAAACTATGAAGCTCCTTAAATTATTTTTAAGCTTTTCATTGCTGGGCATAAGCCCACTTTGTGCGATGCATTTTCCTCATTTATTAGAAAAAGTAAAAGCAGACGAACCGAAAGTTGCTACTCAAGAACTTATTACCATTTTTAATAATTTGGGAAAAGTTACCCTTTTACCTACTAAAAATAAACTCGAAGATTTAATCAAGCGAGGAGCAAATATTAATGCTACTAATAAGCAAGGCAACTCATTACTCCAGTTATCAGTCATAGAAGATTATAATGAAGGCGTTAAAATACTCCTTGCACATGGCGCAAATCCCAATCAATTAGTTACCGATATCAATGGCTATAAACAACCATTAATAATTTATGCATTGTATTATACCGCACAAGGCTATCCACATGTTATTGAAAGTCTCTTACAGGCAGGTGCAAATCCTAATGCCAAAGATAATATTGGTTTTCCGGCTCTCCATGTTGCAATAATGCGAGGAAATACTCAACTAATACAGCTTTTGCTTGAATATGGAGCAGATATAGAATCCCGCAATACGAATGACCACACCCCTTTAACTACTGCATTGCTAGCACCCACAGCGGGAAATAAAACTAAGATAGTAGAAACTTTACTTAAATTTGGTGCACATCCTAATGAACAATCACCTCTGATATCTGCACTGAGCGCCAGCATTGAATCAACTACTGTTCATCCTGCCGTTCGAACTAACAGTATAAATGAAAAAAATAAGCGCATATTACTCCTTTTACAAGCAGGCGCTGATCCAAAACTAAAATTCAAAAATGAAAGTCCTTTGGAATATGCTGAACGTAAACTTGCAAACGCATCTGAAGAAGATAAAGAGCATTGGCAACAAATTATTGGATGGTTAGAAAATCCTGCAAAGGCACCTCGCATTGCACCCAAAGAAAAATTAATTTCTGAAAAATATAAAGCTATAGAACCAATATTAAAAGAAAAATAAAAAGGAAAAACAATGAAGAAACTTATTTTTGCATTACTTACATTAGTTACCATCATTTCACTTAATGCGTGGAATGGCTCAGGCCGTGGCGCCCTATTAGGTGGTCTTGGTGGGGCTGCAATAGGCGGAGCCGCTGGCGGTAGAACCGGTGCAATTGCTGGTGGACTAACCGGTGCATTTGTAGGCAGTGCAATCGGCGCATCACAAGATGGTTATTACGATGATGGGTATGACGACGTGTATTACGGCGCACCCGTTGTATATGAAAGACCAGCGCGCGTAGAAAACAATTATAATACCGTAAACACGGTTACTCCTTCTGAACAAGGAACCGTTCTGTATGTTAAATAAAAATAAAAGAGAGTAATGGAGCACGCGATGAAACGTAACTATATTTTTTTCATATTTCTGACCGCATTCTTTATGACTGCACAAACTCACGCTGACAGCACTTCTCATGGCGCTCTCTGGGGTGGGATTGGTGGCGCAGCGCTTGGTGGTTCTTTTGGAGGGCCGACGGGCGCAGTATTAGGCGGATTAGGCGGTGCTGCCCTTGGTGGTTCAATTGGTGCTTCGCGCGATCGTCAACGCTATGAGTATGTCGATCAATATGACAGACCGGTTCAAATTCGTCGCGTTGTGCGCAGACCAGTGCCCGCTCGACGCGTTGTAACCAGACAAGTGATTACGCAACCAGCACCACAAGCACTGGTGAAACCAAAAGATGAATTGATTTACGTAAATTAAAAGTATAGGTATGAAGATAAAGCTCCTACTTTTTCTTTTAATAAACATTCCACTTTATGCCATGCAACCAATGCAATGGTTTAGAGATGTTGCTCCCGCTATCAAAAAAGAAATTGAAACTGAAGCCCTAGAAACTGCAAAAAAAGATGCTGATGATGCTACTTTTGAATTAATACTATTATCGCAAGAATTTAATAACCCATTGTTTGCTCGACAACAGCTCATTCAAAGGCTTGATCGTTTATTAAAACGCGGCGCCAATCCTAATACAGAATATAACCTTATGGGGTTACCCAATAATAAAATTTCTATGATCTCAGCAGCGATTCCTCGTTTTCCTGAAATAGTTGAACTTCTATTACAAGCAGGTGCAGATCCTGATAGCTCCGGCATCTCCGCTACTCACATAAAATATTCCGTTTTATTTAAAGCCATAAAAAATAATAATGAAAGAATAGTGAAGCTTTTATTGCAGTACGGAGCTAATCCTAATTTTGAAACTGATACTGAAGACACCCCATTACTAGAAGCGATAAGCACAGGAAATCCCGAGATAGTCAGACTACTATTGCAAGCGGGCGCTGATGCAAAAGGTGGTAAAAAAAGCATCAAAAGAACACGCACGCTCACAAAAAAAATCGATTCGATATTGCGAAAATTAGAGACGCAAGAAGGTACAGATTTTTGGCCCGCATTAGATCTTGCCCAAGAAAAATTACTTTCGACAACTCATGAATTGGAGCAACAAAAGTATAAACTAATTATTAACATGCTTAAGTATCCAGAAACAATTGAAAGAACAGGACTTCAGAAACTAACTTCGGAAAAATATGAACTCATCGAACCTATCTTAAAGGGATCATGATGAAGGTAAAAATAGTTATATTTTTATTTTTTATCGTAAATGAGTTAAATGCCATGCAACCAATGCAATGGATAAGAAATGCGGAACAATCTATTGAAGCAGAAGAAGAATTATTAAAAACGACTCAGGCACGAGCACTAGAAGCCACAGCGCAATTAGAAAAAAAGGTAAATGATGGTACCTTCTTTTCCTATTATGAACACGGACGCCCTGGATATGCGCAATGGCTCTATAATGAAATAAAAAAATTATTAGATTTAGGCGCAGATCCTAACATACGATTTAAAACCGGTACTGTTTTACAATCTAACCCTCCACAATTTCCCACAGAGACTCTTTTAGAAATAGCAATACCGCGTTATCCCCAGATTGTAAAACTATTATTGCAGTATGGCGCGCAACCATCAGGGCTTCACAAAGCGTTAAAAGAAGGAGCAGCTGAAATTGTTAAAATGCTAATAGCTAATGGCGCTGATCCGAATGCTTCATTAGAAGATACAACATGGATTAGACTTGAAGGAGAAAGAGGAACACTCAGAGGCGATTTTAATCGAGATATACTTCCACTCATTTATACGATCGAATTGAAAAAATCTGATATGTTTAGGCTTTTACTTGAATTGGGTGCAGATCCCTATCTTCACAGCGAATTTAATACCTATTGGAAAACATCATTTGGTCCATCTGCTTATGATACTTTGGTTGAAAAAATCGAAACTGCTAAAAATGCAGATGACAAAGCTCTATATCAAGCAATCCTTAATAGTATTGGTGAATATTCTCAGAAAGCAAAAATAAAGTTATAGGTGCTTTTATGAAATATAACGTCTTTATTTTTCTTTCATTGTGCACAACTACATCATTTACCATGCAACCCGCGCAATGGATTAGAGCTGCAGATGAATCATTGCAAAGAGAGGAGTCGTTTGAAAAACTGGTAAAAACATTCCATGAAGCATCGAAGATACTCAAAAAAGTGCAAAACGAAGAAGGTACGCGCCAATTAAAAAAACTTTTATACAAAAGCTATTATTTTAGTGAAAATCAAGGACCTGAATTAAAAGCAGAAATTGAACGATTATTAAATTTAGGAGCAGATCCTAATATAACTCTAGAAAATCTTCGTGTGGGTTTTCCACTGCATAATACTATTGAAACATTATCATTAGTTGAGATTGCAATATTAAATTATCCAGAACTTGTCGAATTATTACTTACGCATGGCGCTCAACCATTAGGGTTACATAGAGCAATAAAATTAGGCTCTCAATCTCTCGTGAGATCTTTGATTAGTCATGGAGCAGATCCTAATGCACAAGCTCCGGGCGCAATTTGGCTTGATTCTTCAAGTCTTCTAGTTAAACCATTACCACTTATTTACAGTATTTTTCTCAAGAATGCTCAAATGTTTGAATTATTAATCGACCTTGGCGCCGATCCCAATCTTAAAAATAGCGATGGCCAATCTGCATTAGAAATAATTACTGATTTTCTCAATACGCAGCCACCTGTCAGAAATAGATCTATTTATCAAGACATGCTTAAAAGCGCCACCAATCGAAAAAGAAAATTATTGTAATTCAGCAAATCTATTCATCGATTTAATTTGAATGATAGTTGGTGATTGAGGCGACTGAATAATGATCAAACAAACTTTGCGCGGCTTTTGAAAAATCAGCGTAGTATCGTTTCCATCAAGTTGCGCAATTTTTTGCCAACCTAGATTTTCCATTTCTGATACATAAAAATCTTTTATTAATGAAAGATCAGCTTGGCAGGAAATGATAAATGAAAGATTGGATTCAGGAACTTTATCATCGATGGCTATAAACGACGATCCCACGAATGTAGGAATATCATTAAGTTGAGCTCTCAATGCTTGCTCTTGAAAATCAACATCGATGTTAGTTTGGATGGGATCAAAAGAAAAAGCTGCTCTTTGAGAAGCAGCTTTTTTAGATTTTGGTTGCTTACATGATGGCAAACTAATGAGTACAATCATGCCGGTGAATACTGCCAATAATTTCATGGCAAGCACCTTTTTAAGCAGCTGAAGTTGCAGTTGAGGCAGGAGCATGGTGACTCACTACTTTTTCTTTAACTCTGCCAGCTCTACCAACGCGATCACGCAAGTAGTATAATTTTGCACGGCGAACATCACCACGACGAATCACTTTAATAGATTCGATTAATGGTGAATAAACCGGAAAGATTCTTTCAACCGGAACTGAATTAGCAGCGATTTTACGAACGGTGAAGGTGCTTGAGATGCCATTCTTACTTGCGCAGATTACATCGCCTTCAAAGATTTGAATACGTTCCTTGTCGCCTTCCTTAATTTTTTGAGAAACCGCAATGGTGTCACCAACGTTAAATTCAGGAAATCCACGATCAATTACCCCTATTTGGGAGATCGTTTCTTTAGTAAGTTTTTTTGCTTTCATGTGAATCCTTGATAACTAATTTCTTCTAACTATAGCCAAAAACCAGAATAATGCCAGTTTTTTGCTTTATTTCTTTATATTTAATCCCAACCAGCGATCCAGGATAATAGCAACCGCAGATCGAACTGACAAGTGATTATAAATCGTTAGCCCTTCCACCGGAACCAACAGGTAATCACAACGTGCCAGGAGTTCCTGAGCTAGACCTTTACCAGTGCCAAATATCAAAAGAACCGGACGATTTTGAGCCCATACAACATCTTGATCATGGTAAGTAATCTGCTGAGCATGATCAGTAACACGCGCAGAGGTAGCGATAACTAATGGCTTAACGCCTTCTTTCTTCTCAATAGAATCGATGGCCACTTGCAAAGCATCTACCAATTCTACTTGGCGGACTGCTTCATGGCGGCTGGCATTATAATCCACACCACCACCGGTCTGCCAGAAATCCAGCAGTTTACGTACTATCTTTTGCTGATCGAGCAGTGCGGTTACAATAAAATAATTTTTGATGCCATAGGTCTTTGACGAGCGGGCAATATCATGAATATCGATGGAAGTCACTGAGGTATTACCGATCCGATCACCATCGCCGGTCACCACTTCTGAATGCATGAGTGCAACATAATGGTTTGGAATTTTTTCTAAAACGGTCTTTTTTTGATCATCTGACAAATGATGTTCTTTCAACCATCCAAAATGTCCTTTAACTGTTCGCTCGAGGGCCATATCAGCACGCCACTTGGCTATTGCTGCATGATTACCTGAGCGTACCACTTCAGGCACTTGCCTATCATTCCAAATTACCGGCATGGTATATTCAGGGTAATCGACAAATGGACCGGAGAATGAATCA
Source organism: uncultured Pseudomonadota bacterium (assembly GCA_964591235.1). Classification (GTDB taxonomy): domain Bacteria; phylum Babelota; class Babeliae; order Babelales; family Vermiphilaceae; genus BTUB01. Next base: position 7,610 of record CAZPZX010000013.1, on the reverse strand, counting down.
GCCGTCACTGATTCTTGCTTGCCAACAACACCGGGAATTAAGCGCAATAATCCTTCCAAAAGTATCATCGCAGGCAGATCTCCACCCATGAGTACAAAGTCACCCACCGAAATTACTTGGTCAGCGTAATGCTCTTCAACACGTGCATCCATCCCTTCATATCGAGCCGGAATGAGCATGAGATGATCTTTGCCTTTCAGATCATATGCTATCTGAACAAGCAGCTTTTGATCAAGTTTTTTACCATGGGGTGAGAAAAAAATTTTGTAAGCTTTTCCGTGTTTACCTTCGAGAGACTCGATCCCTTTTTGAACCACGTCCGGCTTTAATAACATGCCAGCACCATGACCAAAGGTGGGTGAATCGATACGTTCTTTTGGGGCTACAAAAGAAAAAAAGTCGGCCAAATCAAATTGAACCAACTTTTGTTCTTGTGCCCGACGAATCAAACTTGTCTGTAAGAAAGGTTGATACAGTTGGGGAAAAACTGAAAGAATCGAGATATTCATGTCAGAAGTTATTTACCTGCAGCTTCTTTATAGGCGCGGTGAATTCTTTTGACTGTTTCAGATTCTTGCGCACCAACTGAAATCCAGTAGTTAACGCGTTCTTCGTTGAATTTAACGATTTTTGAATTCAACATATCGTAGGTGCCTAAATCTTCTAAGCATGCTCCGTCACGCTTTTTGCGTGAATCTGTTGCCACAATACGGCTAAAAGGAGCTTTTTTCTTACCAATACGTTGTAAACGAATTTTGACTGACATGCAATCATCCTTAATGGGTATAACTTATTATTTACTCGTGCTTGATTTAAGCTATCGAACTATACGAGTATAACCTAAAATTATCTTAAAAAAAACCTTTAAACAAGCGAAAGCTTATTGTTTTTTACTTAAAAAGTCCGGGAAATCGTCCAAACTTCTTTAAAAGTTTAACATATTGCTGACTTTGTTCAAATCTATCAAGCAATAGATTTACATCAGTAACGCTGACCCCTGCCCCCTGCGCAATGCGCTTTTTGCGCGATGCATCCAGAATTTTAGGCAAAACACGCTCTTTTTTAGTCATTGAGCTAATTATCGCCTCAAACTTTTTAAGCTCGACTTCCCCCTTTTGAATCATTTCAGGGGTAATCTGAGCTGAGCCTGCGCCCGGCATATATTTGGCTATTTGGGTCAATGAGCCCATTTTTTGGACCATCTTCATCTGATCGGCAAAGTCCTGCAAGGTCATATGCCCTTTTAAGAGGGTCTTTTCCATCGCTTCTTGCTCAGACTGCTTAATCTTTGCCGTTGCCTGTTCTACCAAGCTGGCCATATCCCCCATACCCAAGATACGCCCTGCCAAACGCTCGGGGAAGAAGCGCTCTAAATCGGCAAACTTTTCACCTGAGCCAACAAATACTATTGGCTTTTTAAGGGCGTAGCGGAAGGCAAATGCCGCCCCTGCACGGGTATTACTATCAAGCTTGGTTAATACTGCCATATCAAAGCCAACCGACTCATTAAATGATTGGGCTACCGCCAATGATTCCTGACCGGTCATTGCATCAAGCACCAATATCTTATATTTCGGCTTTAAGGCCTTATTAATAGATTGCAATTCTGCCAACATAGGTGCATCAACATGCAAACGGCCTGCTGTATCTAAAAAGAGAATCTCGAATAGCTCTTTTTGATAATAGGCATAAATCTCTTGGGCAGCTTTAACCGGATCGGTATTGGTAGCGCGATAGAAGCTTACATTAGGAACCTGCTTTGAAAGAACTTCAAGCTGGTCTACCGCAGCCGGACGATAAAAGTCGACCGATGCCAACAATATTCTTCGATTTTTGCCTTTGGCTTGTGCTTCTGATTGAGCCAAATGAGCCATTTTACCGATGGTAGTGGTTTTACCAGAACCCTGCAAACCCATCACCATTACGACTGATGGAATCTGAAAGTTAAAAGGAACTGCGTCTTGACCACCTAAAAAAGACTTAAGACGATCATGGACCAACTTAACCAAATGTTCTGCCGGCTTTAATGAAGCAAGCACCTTTTGGCCAACCACCTCTTTGGCAATATCATCAGTAAAGGTTTGCACTAATGATAAGGGGACATCCGCTTCAATAAGCGCATCCTTAACTTGGCCCAAGATCTGATCAACATCCGATTGGGTCAAGGTTCCTTTGCCGGTAATTTTAGAAAATATGTTCGTAAATTTTTTCGTTAGAAAGTCAAACATGGCTTTACTCAAGCTGAAATATAACTAAAGATATATAGTAATTTTGATATTAAAGGTATAGTAACACAAACAAATAACTATAAAAAGTCATAAAATCAGATATAATTTAAGTACTATGGCAAAGAAAAACGAATATCTCACTCATGTCTACCCCAAGACACTTATTATCGGCATAGAAGCTCCTTACAATAAAGCGGTCAATATTGAATCGTATTTTCAGGAGTTTTTGAACTTAGTTAAAACAAACGGAACTCCCTATGAAGAGGCCGTTTTTATCAAGCTGCGCGAAATCGATCCCAGCTATTTTTTAACGAAAGGCAAACTGCAAGACATTAAAGAGCTGGTCGAAAAGCATGATATTAAAGAAATCATTCTTTCTGAACCGTTAACCGTTCAGCAAGAGCGCAATTTAAATGACTTTTTACACTGCAAAATTCATGATCGTACCCGTTTGATTCTTGAGATATTTGAAAAATCTGCTCATACCGCTGAAGGTAAAATCCAAGTTGCAATCGCAATGCTTCAATTTGATAAGACGCGTTTGGCTGGACAAGGAATCTTCCTTTCTCAACAGGCCGGTGTTATTGGGAACCGCGGTCCTGGTGAAACCCTCAAAGAACGTGAAACTCGTCATATTGAAAACGCGATCCTTAAGTTGCGTCGCCAATCTGAATCGTTAGAAAAAGCACGCGCAACTCAACGCAAACGCCGTTTGAATAACCAGATTCCCTTAATTTGCTTAGTTGGATATACCAACGCAGGTAAATCAACCATCTTAAATGCGTTAACCAAAAGCAACGTACTTGCTGAAGATAAACTGTTTGCAACCTTGGATACCACAACCCGCGAACTGTATATTGATGGCAAGAAAAAAGGATTGATCTCTGACACGGTTGGATTTATTCAACAGCTGCCGCATCAATTAATCAATGCCTTCAAATCTACCCTTTCTGAATTGCAATATGCTGATCTTTTATTACATGTGGTTGATGTCTCAGATCCTAACTGGGAATCACATGTCAAAGTGGTTATGGCAATTTTAAAAGAGATTGATGTCGATAAACCAATGATGTTTGTCTTTAACAAAGCGGATAGAGTTACTGATTTAGAAAAACTCAGCATGGATTTGCAGCGCTTTGAACCACATGTTCTGGTTTCAGCACAATCAAAACAAGGGCTTGAACCGCTTATCGAGTACTTAAGAAGCTGGAATGCATAAGGATTAAAAAACAATCAAAGCTCTTTTTTTTAAAAAATTTTCTCTTTTTTAATAAGTTGTTTTTTTAAACAAAATATGTATAAGCTTGAAAAGATTTTTTAAATCGTATTTAAAAAAGTACTTTAAAAGGAGCCTTTACATGTTTTCTTACAAAATTTTACCTCTCGCTTTATTGATTTCACTTCCTGCTTTTGCAATGGACGGGACGTTAACACCTGCTAGTGCATTAGACTCAACCCTACTTGCCAGCAATAATTTAAGTGCTGCTCTTGAAGAAGCTCAAACTCTTCAAAAACAAATAGATGAATTACAAGCTAAGAAAAAAACAGCGGTATCTAATAAAAAAACATTTATTGAGCAATTAGAAGCAAAGTATAAAGCAAAATGTGACGAAATTTGTGGTTTAGATTCGTTAAAACTTGAAGCTTCTAAAAAAGAAACAGAAGCCGAAAGAGCTAAAATTTCGGCATTAGAAGAACTTGATTTAGAATATGCAAAAATTAAAGATGGTTTAGAAAAACAACTTCATGATGAAGAAATAAAACACGGCAAAACTAAATCTGTAAAAGAAAAAGAGCATGATACAATTATTGCAGCATTGGCAAAAATTAAATTGCAACGTGAGGAAGAAATTAAAACTGCAAGCGCAAAACGCGATGATCTTTACAAACAAATAACCCAAGCACGTGCAACCGATGAACAACCAAGAACTGGCTGGCTATCTCTGTTCGGCTTATAATATCTCACTCAAATATTAAATTATAACGCTGCGAGGTTTTCGCAGCGTTTTTCATGTAAATTTATTTTATGGAAATACTATGGTTAAAAAAATTATGCTCATCATAGCAGTGTTGCTATGTAATATCAGTTTTAGCTCAGAACGAAATAAGTCACCCAAACCATTTGCTACTTTGGGCGCATTTCTCAAAACGAATAGACCCATCACCATTAATGGACTGATTGACGAAACTAAAGCTTTAGAAGTATCTCATTTTGCTAATTTTTCTGATGAAATTAAGCGATACGAACAACTGGAAAGAAATTATGAAATGTTTTGTGATAATTTAAAGAATCGGGGCCAAAAAGAACAACATGATAAATTTAAAAAACACGCTGCTGCTTGTCGAGCTAAAATCAATAAACTGATAGAGCTAGAACTGAATAATCTTGATAATCAAATATATGATATTATCAACAATGAAACGTTAGGCGAAAAGCCATATCGCTGGGTTGCAACACGTCCTTTGTATGTAAAAATAGTGGAAATCGCTCCTAAAGATTCTGAACAACGCAAAGAAGCAGTTAAAACTTTAGAATATATTGATAGCAAAAAACAACCTATTGCTAATCAATTAGACCTTATTAAAAGACTTAAAGCTGAAAACAACTTGCAAGGTATGATCAACGCTTATCAAACATTACAGCTTTTAACCCCTGAAAATACTGCTGCAATTAATGATCGAATCCTTGAATTACGTTCACAAGCTGCCAAAGAAGCAGCTTTGTCAGAGGTCAGCTGTTGTATTGCCGCAATAAACACCGAGGAGGGAACCAAGCAAGCCCGCTTGGAAAAAATAGTTGACTACTGTAACCGCACGATAGCCAACACCTCATCTGTTGATGTCAAAGCGCTCTGTGAAACTGAACGGCTTCATTATAAAAAAACACTAACCCACTTAGAACTTGAGAACACTCCGACTCTGTGCGCCAATGAATTTATTCACACCGCTTTTGTACGCACTATAGAATACTCAGACTCATTAGGACTTAATGATGTAAGAGCGATGATTGCCGAAGAAAGACAAATCAATTTTAATTTTGATGATGAAGACACCCCTTCAACTGCAATCGATACTATTGGTTTACAAGCAGCTTGTCACAATGCAATCGATGCTATGGAAAAAATAGTCAATACCGCTCAATCAAAAAGAACCACAGCCATAAGAGCGGCCTTAGAGAAAGTGGAAAAAAATAGAACTAGCACTCATTTAGTAATGCTGGCTAATGCCTATCATGATCGCGCAGAATTTAATCAAAAATATTATTCAGATACCTGCAAAGGACTGATTGACCGGGATCGTTATGATGCCAGGACAACTGGCTTACAAGCATTTAACAAAGATAAAAAAACTCGGGAACAGCTCAAATTCAACCTATAACTAATAGCTCGTTGGCAAGAGTGGTCTTTTAGGCCACTCTTTTTTCTTCTCTGAATATTCTTTCTTTGCTACACTCATTCACAAGTTATTTTTCAACCCAAATCGGATTATTCATGAGTACTGAACACATTAATCAATTTAATGCATTTTTAAAAAATAATTTAAATGATGCACAACATCAAGCAGTCACTCATGGTAATGGATCATTACTGATCGTTGCGGGTGCCGGTTCAGGAAAAACACGCGTTATTACTGCGCGCATTACTCATTTAATGCTTAATCAACAAGCGTTACCCTCATCTATTGTTGCTTTAACCTTTACTAACAAAGCAGCACTTGAGATGAAGGAGCGTATTGAAAAGTTCCTTGGGCGCAAACAAGATTTACCATTCGTAGGCACCTTTCACTCATTTTGTTTACGACTATTAAAACAAAATAATGAATTACTGGATAACCCCTTCTTCTCGATTCTTGATGAAGATGATCAACATAAAATTATTCAAAATATTATCAATACCGCCGGGCTGAATAAAAAAATAACTGCTAAACAAATTTCATATCAAATTTCCCAGATAAAAAATCAGACATTGACTCCTGATGCATACGATGTGCACTCTCTCAATCCTTTAATTAGAGATGTATTTACCGCATATGAAAAAGAAAAGACGGCAAGCAAATGTCTTGATTTTGATGATCTATTACTTGAAACGGTAAAACTATTTAAAAAAAATTCTGATTTTAAAAAACGATTTCAAGAAATTATCCGGCATGTTTTAGTCGATGAGTATCAAGATACTAACGTCGTGCAGCATGAGTTATTAAAACAGATGGCACTCGTTGATTCTACTAAAAAAAATTCAGCGCTTGTGATTGATTCATTGTGTGCCGTCGGTGATGAAGATCAATCAATCTATTCATGGCGCGGTGCAACGGTAACTAATATAATGAATTTTGTTAATGATTTTAAAGGTACTCAGCTGATTAAAATTGAGCAAAATTATCGTTCCGTGCAATCGATTTTAGATTTAGCAAATCATGTGATCACCAATAACAGCAATCGCAATCCAAAAAATTTATGGTCGCAAAAAAAAGGATCCGATCGCATTCGCCAAATTGCTTTTTTATCTGAATATCAAGAAGCAGAAGCACTTGCATTGTTTTTAAAACATGCTGCTAAAAAACAAAAGTTAAACACTATTGCAATCCTCTATCGCACTCATTTTCAATCACGGGCTATTGAAGAAGCATTAGTTAAAAATTCGATTCCGTATAAAATTATCGGCGGTATTCAGTTCTACGAACGCAAAGAAATAAAAGATATTTTGGCTTATTTAAAATTGGTAGTTAATCCATTTGATCGCGCATCATTCTTTAGAGTTATTAACTGTCCGTTACGTGGTTTAGGCAATAAGTTTGAAGAACAGTTTCAGCACAAATGGAATGCGAATCTGTTTGCAACGTTCAAAGAGATTGCACAAATGATAATCGATGAAAAAGAAATAACCGGCACTAAAAAAGATGCACTTGTTTCTTTTACCAAATTATTTGATGGATTAAGTCATACCGATAAACCGGGTAAAACGGTCCAACAAATTATTATGTCTACCGCTTACTTTAGCTACCTGAAAGAATCATATGATCCTGAAGAGGCAATGGGCAAAATCGATAACGTAAAAGAGTTATTAAAAGCGATTGAGCATTTAGAAGCACAAAAAGTTACTACAATTGGTGATTTCTTAGATGAAGTTGCACTCATGCAAGCACAAATTAAAGAAGAAGGAAATGAAAAAGATCCGGTACTTTTAATGACACTGCATGCTGCTAAAGGTCTTGAATTTGATACCGTTATTTTAACCGGGCTTGAAGAAGGATTACTTCCAAGTACCCGCTCACTAGCAATGGAAGAAGCAATTGAAGAAGAACGCCGTTTATTTTATGTGGGAATAACACGTGCGCAAGAACGCTTAATTTTAACCCATTCGCGCTACCGCTATCAATATGGCA
>CAZPZX010000012.1:0-22772 GCA_964591235.1 uncultured Pseudomonadota bacterium | reverse complement strand
AAAGAACCATTTTTATTACTTGGCTATGATTGGGTTTATAAAAAATATAAAAAAGAGTTAGAGCAACTAGCTCTTGATTTTGAAAAACTTTCATCTTATGGAAATATACTTCTTATCGCTGTACCGAAAGATAAAATTTATAAATATGTATATCTATGCAAAAGCGGTGGATTACAAAAACCATTGCAAAAAAAGGATGGCACTCAAATCACTGATATTCGCATCGCGATGGAAACACTTCTAAAAAATCCTGAAACTCTTGAAGATTCTGACCGTGTAGAATTCTGCCTTATTATGACTCAAGTAAAAGGCGGCCTTGATCCTTCAACCGGTATTCAAATTTATCCATTGCTTTCAGGCGATCCTGAAAAGTTAAAAACCTTGCAAGCACGGGAAAAGATTCTATTGGATAAAATTACGGCTGATGTAAAAGAGGCGGAAAAACAGCAAGCATTGCAACGAGCTGCAAAAATTACCGGACATGTAACCGAATCGGCACAAGCAAAATAAAACTAAGATTCTAATTCTTCAGATTGTGGAATTGTGGCAAGGGCACGAATTTGAAGCACCGTAGCAAGGGCTGCTAATCTACGATATTCAGCAGGATTTTGCTCTTTAAACTCAGTATCAGCCAAGAATTGAGCTATTTGAGCATAGGGAGACTCAACTATTTGAGGTTCTGAGGGCGCCACTTTACGGGCGTCTTCGGCCATCATTCTGCCCGCTATAAAGGCCAAAACTACGAAAAATATGAGTTTTAAGAAACGGAACATAATAAATCCTTTAATTTATCTACTTTTATAATATCAGATTTCAAATAGAAAAATATACAGATCCTAAAAAGCCTATTTAAATAGCCTACATTTGAATAAAAACGCCTTATTTTTAGCTTTTTACAGATTTAAACTAAAAAACTGAAATCTCAAAATAAGCCGATTTTGTTTGTTTTACGGCTTTTTTTATGGTCTTATATCGCCACTTTTAAATTGACAAATAGAAACTTTCAGGTACTATTATATATAAGAATGGAGGAAGTTTTGAAAATACTAAGAAAGTCACTTCAAATTATAGCTATTTTAAGCCTTATTTTAGGAATAACTCCGAAAGCAGAGGCTATAAACTGGTTTAATATAGGTGTAAGTGCAGCAGTAGTTACCTATCTTTATACTGTTTTATCTCGGCAAAATAGTGATCAAAACAATGCTCAACCCTCAATACAAGAAACCATAAGACCTACTAATCAACCAAGACAAGAAATAACTCCAATTTCTAACAGACAAACCCTAGCCGACTTAGAAAACTATGCTCCAAGAGTTATTTATGAAAAATTAATAGATGGCACTAACTTAGAAATCATTGTTCAAGCAACGAATGAAAATAGTTATGCAACAGAATACAAAGTTTATATTAACCAATTAAATTCACGCTGGAATTTTGCAAAATTTACTGTTTTTAAAAAAGATGGGCAAGGCTATCTCGATGTTTTACATGTGGGAAAAGAAAATCGCAAAAAAAATTATGGGGCGTTATTATTTGCATGCGCTATAAAAGAAATGATGGATTTAGGTTGTAATATAATTAAGTGGTTAGCTGAACCAAATGATTTATTACCTTCACAAACCATAGAAGAAACTCTTCCTAAACTCATCAAATTTTATCAGCAACTTGGTGCACAACCGTCCAAAATAGAGAGACGAAGAGCATCAATGCAACTTACCGATCTTAAAAAAGCGCGTGAAGGTATTTATAAGATTCTTGAACAATGGGAATCAAAAAACTCATTTGAGGTTAACAATAATAAGGAATTACAACGGGTAGTAACAATAGTTAATCACATTGCGCCTAAATAAATGAATTGGAGGAAATTATGAAAATAATAAGAAAATCGTTTCAAATTGTTGCCATACTAGGACTTATTTTAGGTGTCACTACTGATGCTAAAGCCACCCCCTATTCAAAAATTATAGCTTTAAGCTCTGTTGCTGCGTCAGTAGGTTATTGGATGTATCTCAAATATCAAGCAAATCAACCAGAACCACGCGTTAATACTCCTAACCAGACTCAGGTTTCTCATAAAACAGTAGTTTATAAAAAAACAATTGGTAAAACTCATCTCGAAGTATCATTTGAAAAAATATATGAAAGCGATGAAGAAACTAATTATAAAATGACGATCAGCCACCTTGATAAGTATGAAAATTATGCAAAATTTACAGTGTATAAAAAACGTCCCTCAGGGAGTTTGCACACATTAGCCGTCGGACACAATGAGCGTCATAAAAATTATGGTGGGTTATTGTATGCATGCGCTATCAAAGCAATGATCGATTTTGGTTGCAGTGAAATTACTTGGTATGCAGCCCCTAATAACTTATTAAAAGGGCAAACACCAGAGCAGATGCTCCCCAAACTTATTAATTTTTATCAGCAACTAGGAGCACAACCTTCCACTATATACAATACAAGCGCAACGATGCTTTTAAATGATCTTAACAAGGCGCGCGAAGGAATTTATAAGATTCTTGAACAATGGGAAGCAAAAAACGCAGTTGAAAAAAATAACGCTTTAAACCGTGCATCGATGATTATTAATCATATAAATCCAACTCAATTAACTGCACAACCAGCAAGCGGTAACCAAGAAAAAACATTTTTAAAAAATGAAAAAATTTATAGCAAGCAGACAAAAGAACTAATCGGTAGGATTAAAATCAAACCAAGCTCAAGAAATAGCGATAGCATTACGTTTACGGCAGAATTAAGCAACGCAGAAAAACAGGTAATTGGAGATGCAACATTTACTTTCAATACCCAAACCAAAGAAGCAACCATTGAATTAATTGATATTGATTCTAATCAACGTGGCAAAGGCTACGGCAAATTATTGCTTGCACATATTGCACAGTTCTTGCTTGATAATGATTGCAAAAAAGCTTCAGGTTTGGCAAATCCTTTTGATCCATCTGAGGGCAATACTCAAGAGAATTCTCTTCCGGGATTGATCAATTTTTATAAAAAATTTGGTGCACAAGTTACCAATCAAACTGAGACTGAAGCCGGTATGGAATTAAACAATACCGCTAAAATTCAAAAACAAATTAATAAAATTGTAAGCAAATTTTAAAAAGGAAAATATAATGAAACTTAAATTAGCACTCTTTCTTTTACCCTTAATAGGGACTTCGCTGTTGTCAGGTATGGGACACTATCGCCCTACCGCTCGTCTAATACAACTTTTAAAACATTTAACCGAAGCGCCTCGTGCAATACCTTATGGCCCTGCTCCCGGTGTTGCCATAGACCCAGATTTAATAGTAGGAAAACATAAGCATTTATTCAATTTTGTATGTTCTAAAGTGGTAAGCACCATAGGAGTTTAAACTAATAAAACAGTCTCTAAAGGCCTTATTTGTGCGAATTCGGACTATATATTGCCCCCTATTCGCATTTTCTACTTGTCAATTTTTGCCTTGATTTATTCTTTAATTATGGTAATCTGATAATAGGTTATAAAAAAGCTCTCAAAAGGGCTTTAAATGGAGGAATCCTATGAAAACTAATACTGTTTTAACTGCTTTAGCTTTAGCTCTTTGCTTAGGGGTAGCCCCACAAGCTCAGGGTATGGCTTATTTTAAAGCAGCTTACCATAATGCTTATGCCTGGGGTAAAAAAGCGACTCATACTGCTTTAACCGTAAAAGATATGGCTTTAACCCGCATGGCAGCGATTGTGAATCATATAGTTCCACAATCGTCTAAACCTTCTGCCAATTCTGATCTTGCTATGAATCGTATCAGTACGATTATAAATCATGTACAACCAGAACCGGCTAAGAAAATTGACGAACAAACCGCGCTTAATCGCACTCAAGTAATTCTTAGACATTTGAGTCCTGTTAAAAATGAAGATACTGTGACAGTTCATAAAACTCATGGCAAAGATGAATTAAAACCATATGTTTTTGAAAACCAAATTCAGGGAATGTTAATGTGGTTTTACAATGACACGAATACTGCTGGTTTAGATTTAATTGGTCCTGAAATAGGCTCAGAAGAGATATTCGATAATAATAATAACAAAATCGGTACGCTTCACTTTCACAAAAAAAATAATTTAGATACCACACCATTAATTACTCGTTTTGTTAATAATGAAAATACATTAATCGGTTTTAGTATTGCTTCCGTTGATTCAAAAACTAAAGCAGGCGCGATTTCTTATTTACACATAAATCAGAATGAAAGACGTGGCGGCTTAGGTAAAATTTTACTCGCGTATGTTACTAAAAAACTTTATGAACTCGGTTGCACCAGTTTCCATGGTACGGCTAACTCTTTTGATTTACAAAACAATGAAAACCCTCAACAAATGCAAACCAAACTTGAAGGTTTCTATGGCCAATTTGGAGCAGAATCGTTAGATGGTAGTAAAGTACGACTTGGAGTTACGATACAATAACGTATCAGCGCATCTGTTCTTAATTTGATTCAAACTATAAAAACCAGTATTCTTTGAGTGGAAATACTCAATTTATACTGGTTTTTTTTTATGGTTCAACAAGCTCACCACGAGCGGAAGGAATACCCTTATGAACTCCGGTCAAGTTCGGCAAAAGTTTTTTAATTTCTTTATCAAGCGCGGTCATACGCAGGTCGCCAGCTCAGGCTTGATCCCCGCTCAAGACCCTACTATCCTTTTTGCAAACGCCGGAATGAACCAGTTCAAAGATGTCTTTTTAGGCAAAGAAAAACGCAGCTATGTCCGCGCCGTCTCCATTCAAAAATGCGTACGCGCTGGTGGCAAGCACAATGATTTAGAAAACGTTGGGTTTACCAAGCGCCACCTCACGTTTTTTGAGATGATGGGCAACTTCTCTTTTGGCGATTATTTTAAAAAAGATGCTATTCATTTTGCATGGGATTTCTTAACCAAAGAGATGAATCTTCCTATTGATAAACTCCATGCTACCGTTTATAAGACCGATGATGAAGCGTACGATATTTGGCACAAAGAGATCGGTATTCCTGTTGATCGCATGCATCGTTTAGGTGAAAAAGAAAACTTCTGGCAAATGGGTGAAACCGGTCCCTGTGGCCCCTGCACTGAGATTCACATAGATCGTGGTGCAGAATTTGCACAAGGATGCCCAAACCCTAAAGAATGCGGCCCGGCATGCGATTGCGATAGATACTTAGAGATTTGGAATCTTGTTTTCATGCAATTTGATCGTCAATCAGATGGCACAGATAAACCTTTAAAACAAACCGGCGTTGATACGGGGATGGGATTAGAACGCCTATGCGCCGTAGTCCAAGGCAAAGATTCGGTATATCATACTGACATTTTCATGCCGATTATCAATCGGATTGAACAGTTAACCGGCAAAAAATATGCGCAGCAAGATGCACAAACACAAGCAGCCTTTCATGTACTTGCTGATCACATTCGTTCTTCAACCATGATTATTGCTGATGGTGGATCCCCTTCCAATGAAGGCCGTGGCTATGTATTGCGAAAAATTATTCGCCGCGCTGCACTCTTTGCACAAAAATTAACCAGCGATAATATCTTTCCAGAACTTTCACGCGTTGTTGTTGAACAACTGGGAGATATCTATCCAGAATTAAAACAAAATGCCGCGCTGGTTTATAAAATTTTAGAAAGTGAAATCACTAAGTTCGCAACTAATTTAGTACGCGGGCAAGCGATGCTTGAGAAATATTTTAAAGAGCATGCAAGTAAAAAAGCGGTGAGTGGCCAAGAAACATTCAAACTATATGATACCTATGGCTTTCCCATTGAACTTATTCGCGTAATGGCGCAAGAAAAAGGTTTTAGCGTTGATGAGCACGGTTTTGAACAAGAGATGGCAAAACAAAAAGAACAATCAGGCGCTAAAAAAGCAACTGATGAGCTAAATCAAGTATTGCCTGAAACCGTAACTACTGAGTTTACCGGCTACAAAGAACTTGAAACAAAATCAAAAATAACTCATTTAATTATTGATGATAAAGAAGTGCAAACTGTTCCTGCCGGAAGTAAAGTTTGGATCGTTGCAGAAAAATCTCCGTATTTTATCGTCGGCGGCGGTCAAGTTCCTGACCAAGGAACGATTATTGTTCACGCAAGAGAAACGCCGTTAGTGCAAGTACGTTATATTAACAATGCTATTGGCGCATTAATCGAAACTCCTGCTGCATTAAAAGTAGGCGATCAAATCACCAGTAAAGTTGATCCAACTTGGCGCACTAATGCGATGAAAAATCATACCGCAACGCATATGCTTCAATCAGCATTAATTGAATTGTTTGGTAAAACGATTAAGCAATCAGGATCATTAGTGCATCCTGATTATTTACGCTTTGACTTTACCTATCATGAAAACTTAAGTGCTGCAGATCTTCAAAAAGTTGAAAACCTTGTTAATGAAAAAATTCGCCAAAATATTCCGGTCAACATTGAATATATGTCTTTACCTGAGGCAACTAAAAAAGGGGCACTCGCGTTCTTTGGTGATAAATATAATCCGGAAAAAGTGCGGATGGTTGAAATTCCTGAATTCTCTATTGAGCTTTGTGGTGGAACACACGTACAAAGAACAGGTGATATTGGTATCTTTAAAATTATCGATATATCTGCACTTTCGGCAGGTCATCGCCGTATTACCGCAGTAACCGGTCCGCGTGCAATTGAATTATTTCAATACAGTTTTGAGACGCTTAAAGGCTTAAGCCAAGAATTTAAAGTACAACGTGAGCAAGTACTTGATGCAGTTTTAAAACAAAAAGAAGAACTCAAAAATGCATTCAATGAAATCAAACAGTTAAAGAAACAGAATTTTAAAAACCTTGTTCCTTCATTACTTGAAAAAGTAGAAACCATTAACGATTTTTCATTCTTGTATGAATCGATTGATGGTGCAAGTAATGAAGAATTAAAAGAAATAGTGCAACAATTGGCAACTAAAAAACGTGGATTCTATTTCTTAACCAGCATGAGCGAAGGGAAAGGAATTTTTCTTGCTTACCTTTGTCCAAGTATAACTTCAGTTGATTTAAAATCGATTGCAACAAAACTCAAAGACAATTATGGTATTCGTGGCGGCGGTTCAGGTAATTTCTTACAAGGCGGCGCATCACAATTTGATGCAAAACTGAAAGAGGATCTGAAAAACTGGATCAAATAAAATTTCGGAGAGTAGTATGATAAAGCAATTTTTATTCTGCAGTTTTGCATGGGCAACATTTTGTAGTGCAATGGAAGATGATAAAAAAAAAGAAGCACGTAGCCAATACGATGAATTATCAGAATTAACTCCCCATCCCTACAAAGATAGTGGCTGGACAACATGTTTTATGCCGGCCTTATGTTTCTTGGGAGATGGGATTGCGGGAGCATATCAATTGCGCACGAGCACTCATTATTTTGATATCGATTCTGCTCACGCACAGCTAGAAAATAATCCCGTAATAGTTAAGGGTACTAAAGTTTGTTGCCAATACGTTGCATTGTGTACCCGAGATATGCTTAAAAGGGCAACACGTATTTTGTGCAAAGATCCTTTAGTTTTTTGTTTTCTCATGAGCCACACACCTTTAACATCAGATTTTATCTTTGCTGCAGCAACCAACAGTCCTCACATAAATTTAAAAAAGATTGCTGAAAAACTAAAGACTGAATATGCAGACAGTAATCCTTTACCCACTATTTCGATGTCTGCTGATAGAGGAGGCTATTTTATGTATGGCGACTGTCCACGCAATGCTCACCATGATTCTCAATTTAAAAAGAAACTAGTAGAATGGCTTTCAGAAAAATAAGGATTTAGAATGCGCATTCTTTTACTCGTAAGTATTTTTTTATCTTTTATTTCTACTCAAGCCATGCAACAACAAAAAAATCGCGGCTGCAGCAATCAAGTAATCGCAGCGCTTGCATGCTTCTTGCAATATGCGGGACAAGAGTCATTATATCGCTATGGGCATTATGTGCCTCAACACATTAATTATGATGATGTTTATGTTAAGGGAAATGTACTACATTATGCATATGTGCATAGCAGGACTCAGGAGTCATTAGCACAGCAGGCAAAAACTCTTTGCTTACAAAAAAGAGGGCTCCATTTTTTAAGAAGTAGCAATATTTTTGCCGCTGCAATCTCAAAAGAATCATCTATTAATATGCAAGCAATTATAAAAGGTCTTGAACAAAAATATGGCGCACGTGTTATCAGTTCTGCAGACAATCATGGTTATTTTTTTCAAGGCGCCTTAGACAATTCTTGCACAGAACTTAAAGAAAACTTGCAACATTGGATGAACTAGATGTTATACTGCTGCTGTTTGCATTAATCAAAGGAGTACTTAATGTTTAAACAGTTAGTATTATTAGTATTATTACTAAACTCAGTTACTAGTTTTGCTATGGTGTATGATGAAGATAAAGATGGTGCATTGTATATAATGGGCACATTAACGTGTCCTACTGAACGGTTTGTAAAAGCAGTAAGCCCTCGTTGTGGCCCATTACAATATGCAAAGCAAAAAGAAGAAAAAATAAAACCTCAAAGATCCTGCACAATTTTATCTTTGCTGCAGCAATTGATTGAGCAATACGAGTATTCTATGCCAGCCAGTCCTTTTGGATCATAAAAACGAAAGATTTTCATGAAATACATGTGTGCACCCTTGAGTATAGTGTTTATGTTTTTTTCTCTCTGTTGCATGATCCCAAAAGAACTGAATATAAAAACGCACGCAGAAAAAATCATTGATTATCAAAAAGAATTACGGAGAGTATGCAACGAAAGTATTCATGATAAAGAACCTCGTAAAGCTATAAAGTCACAGCTCAATCACATTTTATGTTTATGCAATAAAGCCTATGCTCATGCTGATAATCAAGACTTTGCACATTCACTTTTGAAACAAGCGCAAGAATTGCTCGACATACTAAAACGGAATCCGCTCCTTAAACCAAGAGCTGCTCTATAATCGTTACTGCTTGCTGAATTTTATCTTCTAACTCTTGTGGGTTCTCTTTAAATTTTTCAAGCACGTAATTGGGCACATCTTCTTTAACCGCAGGCCGTGCAATACCAAAACGTAAGCGTGCAAACTGATCGCCACATGCAGCAATTATAGATTTTAATCCATTGTGTCCGCGCGCACTCCCACCAATACGAATTTTAAGTGCACCAAATGGTTGCTCTAACTCATCATGCACGACTAATATATTTTCTGCTTTAATCCCCTGTTTTAATAATGCAGGAATCACTTTACCAGAATCATTCATATAGGTTTGTGGTTTTATTAATAATATACGCTTGTCGCTTTTAGTAAGCACTGCAATCTCTTGATTATCTTTAGATTGCCATGAAAGATGATATACATCAGCCAATGCATCTAAGACACGAAATCCAATATTATGCCGTGTAAACTGATATTTTGATCCGGGATTACCAAGACCAATAACTGCTTTTATTTCTGAAGGTTTTATATCGTTCATAAAAATCCAAAAAGGGCTAAAAAAAATGGCCAGATTTCTCTGGCCACTAAGCTTACAAGCAAATGTTTGCTTATGCTACTTTTGTTGCAGGAGCTTTGGTTGCTGCTGGCTTATTTTTCGCTAACGCAGTTTTGCTTTCGTTTTTCTTTTCGGTGAGTTTAATCACGTCAGCATTCATGTTTGAGCTTTCTTTCTTGTAGATAAAGCGATTTGTTGCTTCGTCCCATACTGCATCGATGCTTGGATTAGCTTTTGCAACTTCAACGGCATTTTGAATCTCTTCAACAATGAATGGCTCTAAGCGCATTTGAACCATTTGCATTTCAGCTTGCGCTTCTTGCATAATGCGTTGATAGTCTTTTTGCATTTCGTTTAACTTGGATTCTTTATCTTTAATATTCTTTTCAGCTTTCATTTGATCGCTTGGGCTCATTGCTGCGCGTTTTGCCATCAAATCAGTGCTGTCTTTTGACATTTCAGCCATTAACTTTTGGCCTTTTTCTTCGATTTGCTTCAATTCACCCATTTTGGATTTTTGAAGTTTTTCGCCTTCAGTCATAATATCTTTAGCGGCAGGAACTTTTTCTGCGCACTGAACTGAGTTCATAAACTTAATTTCTGCATTAATTGATGCACTTAGTAACAATGCTAAGGCCAATGTTTTACATGCAATAACTGGAACGATCATTCCATATTTCATAGTAGTTTCCTTGCGTTTTTAAATTGATGATAGACGGACTCTGCTTATAGTTTTACTCTATCTAATCTGCCAAAATAGTCAATCAATCCATCCTGGCGTATCTGCGAACATACCACTTTCTCAACTCCTCTAAAATAACGATCGAGAAGGCTATAAGGGCGGCAAAAACCCATTGATAGATATTCAGCGGCATGGTGCCAAAAATCGATTGCAAAAAGGGCACATGGAGCAATAAGAGTTGTAAAGATGCTACCACCATTGTTGCTAAAATAAGCCATTTATTGCTTAAAAAGCCTAACTGGCCCATAGACAGTGTTATAGAACGGCAATTCCATGCATTAAACCACTGAAACATGCCTAAGGTCACTAAGGTCATGGTTCTGGCAAGGTCAATATTGTAAGGCCTATATAATAAGAAAACCACTAAAGACCCTAATGCCATGGGAACAGCGGCCCATATCATGTGCCAAAAGAGGCCCGCATCTATGAGCTTTAGCTGTTTTTTAGCCGTCCATTGCTCTTGATAGAGTAGCCCCTGCTCCTTTTTTTCCATTGCCAGGGCAGTGTCTAGAAAACCATCGGTAATCAGATTAAGCCATAGAATTTGAGCAGCCGTTAAAGGGAAAATAAGCGAAATTTGGGGATTAAAAAGACTCATTAAAAAAGTAAAAAATAAAATTAAAATCTCTGCGCAATTAGTAGAAAAAAAGTAAAGAATAACCCGTCTCAGGGTATAGATAATATGCCGACCTTCCTCAATCGCATTGATAATGTTAACAAACGAATCATCAAGCAAGATGATATCTGAAGCAGACTTGGCTATTTCAGTCCCTATTGATCCCATAGCAATCCCAATATCAGCTGCAACTAATGAAGGAGCATCGTTAATACCATCACCAGTCATCGCGACGGTCAAACCATGTTTATGTAATGCCTCAATGATCCGCAGTTTTTGATCGGGTATTACCCGTGAAAAAACAGTCGCATGCTTGATAACTTCTGAAAGCTGTTCATTGCTCATGGCTTGTAATTCCGGGCCATCAATCGCTTCATCACCTTCTTTATAGATTCCTACTTGCTTGGCAATCGCAAGTGCGGTTCGTTGATGATCCCCCGTGGCCATAATAATATGCAACCCTGCCTTTCGAGCCTTAGATACCATCGTACTTGCTTGGGAGCGAATCGAATCCTCGATACCACACAATGCTAATGGTACAAGTTCAGAATCAATAACTTTTCTGTAAAACAATAGTTCATCATGCTCGTTATTGTGTTCAATTTTTTTTAAGTCGAATCTTTTTGTCGCAACTGCTACTAAGCGCAATCCCTCCTGAAAAAATTGCTGCATAACGGTATCGGGGAATGTTTTTTGAGCACGAAGCTTAATCGCTTCAGGAGATCCTGCAACAAAAGCGATTCCTGTTCCTTTGTATTCATAAAAACCTGCATGGTATCGATATTCAGAATCAAAAGGTATTTCATATATTTTTTTATAATGCATTAAGGTTTGTTCATTGATAGGAATTTTTTGTGCTGCAACATATAATGCAGCCTCAGTAGGGTCTCCTTTAATATCAAACGTTCCTCGTTGATGCACAAACGTTATCGTTGAGGAATTAATTAATCGTAACCCTTGTGCTAATAAGTAAAGATCACTTTCAGGTTGCACAACTAATTGCTTACCATTTGAAAATAGTGAGCCTTCTGGATAATATCCTTTGCCTGAAATGGTAACAACCTGTTCATCCACAAACAAGTGGGTTACTATCATTTCATTGCGTGTCAGAGTGCCTGTTTTATCAATAACAATAACCTGCGCATGGCCTAAGCCTTCAACCGCTTGCATATTTTTTACTAAAACTTTTTGTTTTGCCATACGATAGACACCGGTTACCAGCACCAGCGTTAGAACAACCGGAAGTCCTTCGGGAATAACGCAAATAAATAACGCCGTCAATACTATAACCAAATCTTTTAAGGGCGTATTAATCCATAAGCCAATACTCAAAAGAAATAAACAAGTTACAAAAATAAATGTTACAATCCACCATGACAGATACTGCATCTCCTGGACCAGAGGGACCTCTGTCTGAATCTCTTGTACACTTTTTTGAATCTTTCCGATTTCAGTTTGCATTCCGGTGGCAACCACTACAACCTGAGCCCATCCGGAAAGCATATATGTTCCGCTGTAAAGCATATTTTTGCGATCAATCAAAGGGACATCTTTATCGTACACAACATTTGATTTGTGAACTGATCCAGATTCGCCGGTTAACAGCGCTTCATCTACACGAGCATTATGACTTTCAATTACGCGTACATCAGCAGGAACCCTTTGCCCTGCTTGGATAATTGCGATATCACCCGGAACGAGTTGCGTGTTAGAAATTAATAGCTTTTTACCATCACGAATAACAATTGTTTCTTGTATGATAAATTCTTTTAAACTAATAAGAATCTTTCGCGTTCGCCCTTCTTGAATAGTCCCAACAATCGCATTAAAGAGTAGAATTCCTAGAATAATAAATGCATCTATCTTATCATCTGCAACTAAGAATATGAGACTTGCCGCAAAAACTAATATATAGATTAATGGACTTGCAAATTGTGAGAAAAAAATTGCGATCCATGATGGCGGCTTTGTTTCATCGAGCTTATTAAGTCCATATTTCTTAACCCGCTCAAGAACTTCTTGGTTGCTCAACCCATATATGGGATCTGTTTGTAACGTTTGAATAATAAATGAAATATCTTTTTGATAGGCGTTTTCCATACGTATGCTTTCTGAAAAAATGATTTACACAAGCGTATGAAAAATAATGAATAACATCAATTAGTAAGATAGAAGCGCGGGAGAAATCGCTTCACCGTATGATTGTTCACCCCACTCCCCTCAGAGTCATCCCATCGCATGCTCCCGCGCCCGATGATTTTATAGTCTGAATTACTCTACGCTTTAGTAGCGCAGATTTGCAAAGTATTTGCAAAACATATAAAAAAGCATGCATTAAAAAAGGCTTCCTTATGTTAATAAAGAAGCCTTTTGATGATCTAAAAAATTATATCTGGGTAATCTATTAATATTTGCACGTTCAGCTTGTGCTTTTTTTACATCAGCTAAAAACGCAATTATTTTAATAATATCTTTCTATTTTTTATGAAGCTGTATAGCAATCTGCTTCAGTCTGACTATTATCATTTTTTTTTACACAATTCTGTACTGCTTTTTTCCAGGCTTGCTTTTGTTCATCGTATTCTGGTAATTTTTCAAGAGCTACCAGATAACGTCTGACGATTTCACGACATATTTCAACATTTTTTTGACTTTTTTCTATCCACAAAATCTTAGACGCCGTTTGCGCATGGCGACGTAATTGCTTAAGCTCTTTATGTGCATCTTGCAATCGTACATATTCAGTTATGATGTTGAAAAAATCATTAGACTGAATACTTTCGGGTCCCGGCAATATACCAGAAGTAGCATAACCTGTTGAAACCGACAGAACAGCAATTAACAGAAGTAACTTTTTCATATAATCCTTATAAAGTAGCGTATTTATTGATCAATTGATCTTGTGTTGCTAAACACATGAGATATCGCTGCACGGTGTTTTGCAATGCAATTTTAGTTTGATTACTTAATTCTAGCTCCATTTTTAGTATTTTTAATGCAACCAAAACATCAGGACGCATCCCATCGAGGGCTTTTTGGTTTTCTTTAAGCGCTTGATAACATTCTTCTTTGGTGAATGCTGCCAAATAAGTACTGCTCATTATTAAAAACACAATAAACATACAACGCTTTACCATTTGCTTTAGCTGCATAATACCCTTTAAAATAAATAGAATATTAATTTAGGATAAAGTGGCTATTGTACTTGTCAATATTTGTTTACCTATAACTCAACAACATCGTATGCTCTAGAAAAAAGGAATACCATATGAAACAGATAGCTTTAGTTCTTTTATTGTCTGGCACTGTAATACTCGCAGATTGCACTCGGACCGATAGAAACCATGTTGATACCAATGTTGTACGATGCCTTTATACTCAAGAAGACATTTATAACAGCTATAGCCAAAAACCCTCCTGTTACGGCTGTGAGCAGCGCAGAAAAGAATGTTTTTATTGTAAATGCCCTATTTCCGAACACACACATCAAGAGGCGCCTGAAAAATGCACAAAATTCGGCTGCAAAAAGGGACCATTTGATGATGAAATATATCAAACGCGTAGAATGAAAATTAAAGTAAAAAATAAGTAGGAAAGTTATTGATAAAAAGTGGTGGAGGCGATGGGAGTTGAACCCATGTCCGCATAATATCCAGCTAAAAGCACTCCATGCGTAGTCTTTATTTATACGAATATATCATCCTAAAGACAGGGTCTAATATATAAGTCATTTTGCATGATACAGATCGAGTTATACAAAATGCTAATTCTTACTCGATGGTTCTATCTGGTCTAATACATGCGTACAAAACTGATAGACACGTTTTGTGCGCAGGAACTTAAAACGCTAGGTTTTAAGCAAAAGCAACATTAGTTGCATTTCTGTTTTTGACCAATTGTTTTACGAGCACTTGATCAACGCTCGGCATGCTCTCTCGGCCTTCAACAACACGTCGAAACCAATACGCCCCCATAAATTTCAAAGACTTTATACTCTTCTTAAGAAATATCATATTGGTTTCTATTTGTCAATAATAGTTGCTTTTTGAATCTATTATTTAATTTATTATACAGGTAAATGTATTAGATTTTTTTACCCTATTAGCGTCAGCAGTTTTCATATTTTCTAAAAGAACCTTTTTTCCAGTCAATTCTTCTTGAGCTTTTGCCTTTAAAGTATTGAGGGCAGAACTATTGTATATATACGTCTGACTCGGAAGCCAACCACCGACTGCCATAGTTAAACCACTCGGGTGAACATCAACTGATTGTGGTGCGACGGTATCTTGTGTTTTAAAAACCTGTGTTTGGCCTTGATCTTCAAGATTGTAAACAACAATATTATTCGTATCGATGGCTGCAAGTAATACATTATAATTAGAGGGCATAAAGGTAATACTGTTTGGCATCCAAGGCGCATAATTATCGGTAATAATTGCTTGAGGATATTGCCCCGGAGCCATCTTGTTTCCAAGCAGATCATACTGCGCGAGCAGTGCCATTTTTTGATCATGAATATACATATTGTATTCCCCGCCCACAGCCAATAATCCTTGTTCATTATAAGCAAGCGTTGAGCAAGGAACTTGTTCAGTCACCGTCATTACCGGCTCTTTTTCTTTTCTTACATCCCAAACCGCAACAATATTAGTATTTCCATATACCGTTGCAAACTCTTCCGGTTTAAGGGGATTTATTTGCACATCATATGCCTGATGACTGCCATTTAATTTGAATGTTTTGCTGATTGTATCAGTTGCAAGATCCCACATTTTACAATCACCATTGCCCTGGGCAGATAAAAAAGATTTATCATCAATTGAATAGGTTAAACCATCAGTCCCCTGTAAATCTTTATGAATAGATAATTTTTTAGTAATTTTACCTGCCACAAGATCTATTAATTGTATGCGTTGTTTTGCTTTTTTGCCTAAACAAAAGCCCTGTACTAGTTGAGTGCCATCGCTACTCATACCAAATGAAGATTGAAACGTTATTTGAGTATCAATCTCTGACGGTTGCTGGCTGTAATCGGCAGTATTCCATACCTGAAGTTTTGGTAAAGCAGCCATGGTCACTAATCGTGAACCATCGGGAGTAAACTTGACTTGTACAACCGGACCAATTTGGCTTGGCAAAGTAGCAATAACTGGCGGTGGTGTTTGTGGATTATCCATGCAAATAATAGATACTGACAAGAGACTTAAAATGAGTATTTTTTTCATTGATATTCCTGTTACTATAATCTTTATTAGAAAAATAGAAGATACTTAAACAATTTATAAAAGATCACAATTGCCATTTAATACAGCATTAACAACTTCAACAGACCCAATCTCGTATTTTTTGTGCCTTACTTCGGGCATAGCTTCTTTTACTTTTTCTACAAGCTCATTTAATGCAGTGCAATCAAAAACAGTCGCACCGCCGTCACTATAACCGACAACAAATGTCTGGCCATCTGGATGAATATCTAATGATTGAACAGAATTTGCTTCCTTTGAATGAATATTAAAATGAAATGATTTTGCAGAGTCTTGAGTATCGGTGATAACTATCTGGCCATTATCAAGTCCCGATATAAATACTTTATCATTATCAATCATAAATCGTGATGCAGAAGTTCCCAGCGGAACTTGGCATATTTTAGCAGGAACTATAGTATTTGCTGGCATTTTTTTACCGTGAACTGTGTACATTGCAAGCAATTGAGCTTTACTATCACGTAGTATATTTTGATAATCAGCGCCGATGAGGATATCACCGTTATTATTATGAGTTACACGATAAACATTCACCACTTCATCCAAAGAAATAAGGGGGTCAGCTTCTTGGCGCATATCCCAGATTGTTAATTTGGTCGGAGATGAAACTGCAGCAAATTGATTATGGTCGGCAGGATTGATATGCACATCCCACACGGCGCCTGCTTGAGTTTTAAAGGCTCTAACAACTTTATTATTTTTCACATCCCATAGTTTACAAGTACCGTCGTAAACCGCCGATAAAAGGTTTTCTTGATCGGCATACTGAATAGCCTCAACAGAATCATTACCTTGCAGAGTTGTAACAACAGCTCCTGAAGAAATATCAAAAATATCTACCTTGCCCTGAAGATAGCCAATACCAGCTTGAGCACTATCGGGACGAGTAGCGCACGCTTGCGCACCTCCAATAGGAGTAGTAATTTGCAATTGCGGTTTTGAATAATCTGAGGTGTCCCATATTTGAAGAAATCGTTGCAATCCGGCTGTTACTAACTTACGCCCATTAGGGGTAAATGAAGCTGCCATCTCCATACAGCTACCGGGCAATTGTGCTATCAATTCCGGGATAAGATGTTTTGGTGGTTGCGTTTCTTCCATTGCATTCAAAAAGTGACAACTTATTACAAGAAAAGAAAACAATATCTTCATGACACTCCTTACTAACGGTAAAATTCGGCTCACTCTATCATAAATATCAAGAAAGAAAAACCTGTTAGGAAAAAGTAAAAAAAGCCTTTATTTTAGATCTAAAACTCTTGTTTTTCTTTTATGGCTTTTGATACACTCAAAATAGGACTGGTAGGGATTATCAGCTGTTTTTGGCTATCAAGTCAGTAGCTAGAAACAGGAATGTTTAACATGACTTAAAAAAGGGGAAATGGTATGAAACGGTTATTATTTTTAGTGGGTTTAGTTGCAGCACCTTTGTTTGCAGCAAATACTTCAGATAACTTAATTAAAGGACTTGAACTAGTTAAAAATCAGAAAGCAGATTGGTTTAACTATTCAAAAGAAATGCATAATGCCAAAGTTACTGTCACTGAGAATGAACACAACAAAATGTTTGATAGAAAAATAAATACCGTCAAAAAGTTTAAAGATGGTAATCTCAGAGACTATGAACAAGCAGCACTTGATAATTTAGTTGCGACACATGAATCTTATATGAATGCAATGCGAAACTGGCATGAAACGTATAAACAAAAAGCAGAATTGCTTGCTCAAAAGCATATGAAAGATTTTGCTCAATTCAAAGAATCTTTAAAAGCTGTTTCAACTCCTGAAGTTGATGAAATTGATGAAATCGAAATTGAAGAAGTAGAATTAGAATAAGATAATTAGAAGAGGCGCCACGTGCGCCTCTTTTAATCATTATTTAATAACTGATAAAAACAGAATCAACACTATTTTGTTTATACATATATTGATGTAAAAAACACAGAAAAATTGGTGGAGGCGATGGGAGTCGAACCCATGTCCGCATCATATCAAACTTCTAGCGCTACATGCTTAGTCTGAGTATATACGAATTAGTTAGCTTCAAAGACACAGCAATAACTAATAAGACATTTTAGTGTACGAACCAAGCTACAATCCTGCTAATTCTTGCTTGGCAGTTCTATCTGATTAATACGAATTATCCAAACTGATAGACACGCGAGGATAATAAGAAATTCAGTTTATTTTAAGCAAAAGCTAAAGCTACTGGAGCTTGAGCAACTGCTAAATTTAAAGCTGAAACGCTAGCACCTACGTTAGGTACAGCAACATATGCATCTTCTGCATTTCTTATTTTGACCAATTGTTTAACGAGCACTTGACCAACGCTCGACATGCTCCAGAAATTATCAATCACACGTCGAAACCAAATACGCCCCCAAAAATTTCAAAGAATCATAATAACAATAAATAGTTCTTTATGCTGCGTCAATAAAATATTAGCTGATTGTGCAACAAGCTGAAGACTGTTTTGGTCCCTCTGTTTCAAAAATTGGTGTATTAAACGATGTGATAGAACGGGTACTACCATTACTAGAAATTAATTGTTCTAAGCCCCATAAACGCACCGATTGCTCCAAAAATGAACCCACCGCAAGAATTTTGCCATCAGGACTCACGCCCAACGCTTTACCTGTTTCAGAAGCTTCTACTAGATTTTTAGCTACCGCTTTAATAGTTCGCGATTGTTCAGGTTCAGATTGATTACACAGACATATGCTTCCATCGTCAATCCCGGCAATAATATATTCAGGAAGCCCAGGAATAAATGCCAAGGAGCGCGCTTTAGGCATAGAATTGTTATTTTCAAGTCCGATACGTGATCCTTTAATAGGAGCATCCTTACCATCAAAGTTATATGCGTGTGAAAAGGCAAGACCTGGTTCGTACACATACAAGTATAAATCGGCAGCAATTAAATCGTTATTACTATTATAAGCAATTACCGGACTTTTTGATGGTCTTTTTTCTTGTTTAATTAAACCGCTTCTTCGCATATCCCACAATTTAATGGTATTATCTGCACCAACGGTGGCGATATGATAATCATCCGGACTCCAACAGGCTCCTTGAATGCCTCCTGCATGTGCATTAAATTCGTGTGTAACATCTCCTGAATTTAAATCATAAACTTTTGCCATGGTGTCTGCTGCGCACAAAATCTTATCTCCTGATTTATTATATTCAAGGGTAACAATCGGAAAGTTATCATCTGCAACTGAAAAATCAGATTTGAGTCTCATTTTTTCAACATCCCACGTTTTAGCACTTTTACCACAATCGGAAACGCATTCGCGATCATTAGTAGGAGATGTATCTAAACAGTTTACCGCATCAGGATTTGTAATAACGCCTGCCAAAGTGCCCTCAGCATTAAATATATACATGAGTGAATTAATGTATTGACTATTTACACTTTTAGTTCCTACTACAATTTTTGGAGAGGTATTTTTCGTAAAACGCAGCACACTCACGGCATCTTGAGCGTTTAAAGTAGCATAAGGAAGCACTTCTTTTTTTATTTGTTTACCGGTCATACCAGTCATAGTAATTACAAAAAATAAAAGAAAAAAAATAACTCTCATTAATATCCTTTGAAATTTTTCTTTTACCATAACAAAGTATTAATGAGAGTCAAAAAATAGTGTTTATTGAAGTGAACAGGGAAACTTAGTTTTTGAAGCTGGCGTCTCGGCGGGTACAGGTGTTAAACCAAATGCTTGCTCTAAAGCTGCTTGCGGAGTTATTTCATCGCCTTCAATAGTAAATTGCTGATCTTCTTTATGCATCTTTTTTACTAATGCCAATTCTTTTGCAAATTTCTTTTGAGAACTCACATCAAAAATTTTGACGAGATTTTTATTGCCACTTTGTGTCGGCACTGCCAACTGGTTGCCATCAGGGCTCATCGCTAATGCATATATAATATTACTGGCATTACCTGATTCAGGATTGAACATAAAAGACTTAGTGGTATCTTCAGTGTCGCAATAAACCACCGTATTTTCATCACTTCCTGCATAAAATCGAATCCCATTTCCTTTAAGAAATTGAGGTGCATATAAGAATTTATTATTCCTTTTTATCGGATTGCTACTTTTTATGCCATTGAGTGAATAATACGCTAATGCTGCCGTTTTTGTATCGCATGAAACGCATTGATCATCGACAGCTGCTTGTAAAGATTCTCCATCATTACTAAAAAAAAGACTATCCTTGGTATCGACTGGCAGCGGTAGGGTGGCTAAAGGGCGAACTTTGTCTGCAGCTAAATCCCAAATATCCCATTGTGAATTCTCCCGATTCTTGCAAAGCGTACTAGTTCCAGCCTGATCTGCATGAGTTGGATGCCAGCAAAAATCTGCATTCTGGTAAGTTTCGCCCAAAGATCTTACTATTTGATTGCTGTTTAAATCTAAAAGATATGTTCCACACGGGTTACTAAACATTAATCGTTTGCCGGAAATATCATAGAGCGCATTGGTCGCGTCTTTTGTATGCGGTAATACAACATGACTTTCGACAGCAAGATTCCACTGATTCAATTCACTTAATCCATCACCAGTTATAACAAACTGGCTATCGGGACTTACCGTAGTTATATTAGCTAATGCGGAAAGCATCTTAATATCAGTAGCATCGGTGTACCCGGCAGTCTTAATGAGTTTCATACTATTTTGAGATTGAGTCTTTACGGTCGCCACTAAAAGCTGCCCGTTGGGCGTATAAACCATTTGTGGATAAATCGCCCCCTTAACATTTAATGTTTTTACCAGGGGAGGAATTACTTGAATATCTGGTTTGTCCATTGCTTGCAATGAAACAAAACTAATGCATACCAATACAATTACTTTATTCATTTATGTGCCTTTAAATTATCAAACATTTTTTTGCAGCTGCAGCTTTAACGTTTGCTACTTGCGACGCATTATCAGTCAAATCGCTTGTAACTTTTTCTACTTTATTTTGATCAATCTCTTTTTTGCTCTGAATGTAGCCACTCACGTCTAAAATTTGCATGCGACTTTTATCTTTGCTTCCCAAGTAATTCGATGATGCCATCTGCTTTCCATCAGTACTGAGTGCCAAAATAGGACCCCACAAATAATCTTGCGGCAATGGGATATAACTAAAAAAGTTCTCCGGCTGCTCCAAATCGTAATAATATATTTTGTCCCCTGCATCTCCTACAAACATGCGCGTTCCTTCTCCGGGCAGTATTACCGGGCTCAATAAAAAATGCTCGCCTTCTACCGGATTCGGTTGATTACTTTTTTTGCCATTGAGCGAATAATAAGCAAGCGCAGCAGTTTTAGTATCACAGACCACCATTTGCCCCATAGCACCTGAAATCAATTGTGTTCCATCATTACTAAATTCTAAGCAGGTGGTTAATTGCGGCGGCACAACTACTATATTTTGAGGATTTGGTGTTCTGATATCCCATAAAGACCATTGTGAATTTACCTGATTGACAGCCGAATCATTAACTGAAATTCCTACTTGCCATGGGTTAACAGGATTCCAGGCAACATTAAAATTCTTTTTCTCTTGATACACACCAACAGCATTTTGATTTGGCTGCTCTACATCAATAACTGATACACCTCCACTGATAGTAATCAATAATTTTTTACCATCAGCGCTATACTGAGCACTTTGAGCCGCAACCGTCTGAATAGACATAGATTGTTGTTGACGCGTCTTAAGATTTACCCTCGCCAATAAATTATTTTCTCCAACGCCAATTACCACTTCTTTGCTATCAGGAGTGACAGTCATTATATTCGCGTTCGCTAATTGAATCGTATGAATTTTTCCATCTTCATTAGTTTCAGGAGTATAATCTGAGGTATCATACAGCGTTATTAACGCATTACCTCCTGAACATTGATTTACTAATAGCTTTTTACCGTCAGGGGTATATTGCATATCAATTAACCCTGGTACTGGAAATTCTTTTATTATCGAGGGGGTAAGCGCCTTCATCTCAGCTGGATTATTCATCGCAACTACACAATTACTAACAAATATGAGGCTGAAAATACGTGTATTAAAAAACATTTTTTACCTTTTTACTGTTGAGTACAGATATTCCATGTACGCGGTTTTGTTACTTGCAATTTTATTTCTTCTTTAAGCCCTTCAAGAGCTTTTTTACCAGAGCTAATACCAGAAATATCTAAAATTTGAACACTATTTTCTGCTAAAGAAAAATTGGCTACTGCCAGCTGATCAGCCGCGTGTAAAATATCAAGAGTACAATTATTATTTGACGGATTACTTATTGGTGGGAAATCAAACGAATTTGATGGATTATCAAAATCACAGTAATACAGATTTCCATAAAAAGCAGCGCAAAATGCGCGCATTTCTTTACCTGATAAAAAGCAGAGCGAATCAGGAGCAGGATTTGTTTGACTAGATGCAGGTGGACCAGAAATTTTTCTACCAAATAAGTTATAATACATTATATGTGCAGCTTTTGTTGCATCAATTATCGCAAAATAACCAGGACAGCCAATCACCAATTTCCCATCATTGCTCCAATCCACAGAACAAAAATTGGTTTTAAAATCTGCCAGGTGACGTAACTTATCAGTACGTCGATCCCATATCTGCA
>CAZPZX010000011.1:0-24365 GCA_964591235.1 uncultured Pseudomonadota bacterium | reverse complement strand
CTGTTAACGAAGCGTTTAATACTATGAGAGAACGTAAAACAAAAGACAAAAGACGGAGATTGGCTCCAAAAAAAGTTAGGGCAAGACTCTGATTCTTTTTCTGTTGAGATTTTAGATGAACAATTTGACAAGTAATAATCTATAGCATCTTTGAAACAACAATAATCGTAGTTTAATTCATAGTGAAGGATGTGGCAATGAAATATTATGGTTTTATATGTCTAATCGTGATTAACCAATTATTAGCGATGGATAAACCACAGCGTCCACCTGAATCGGTAAAGCACGTAATAAATGCTCCTAGGAATGTTGCTCTATTTGATTGGTTTTTTAAAGAATTGCAAAAAGAGGGTGTTCATACAGACTATACCAGTTCGCAGATTAACGCGGCACGATATTTATTGCTCGATGATAATTTGCTGAATCAATTTGCGCTCAGACATAATATTTCTACCGCTGAAATAAAAAAAATGATAGAAAGATTCTTTTATGCTGATACGCAGCGGCGCATTAATATGGTGGTCAATTCACCTGAGTTGAGGTCAAATTTTAAAAAAAATCCCAATGAACAAGAAATTAGTGATTTGATGTTACTTATTGCTATAACAACCGAGTATATCTCAGCGCAAAAGTATGATGCTACACAGGGTGAAAATTACTTTCGGTCTCGCACATCTCAAGAATTAGAGTTTATCAAAAATAGTTTAAACAAAGTAATAGTAAATGATCAGGTAATAAATCAATTTCTTGATTTTGAGCCTAAAGGTTTAGTAACCCTTGCGAGTATTAAATTAGGAATTGCAAAAGAGGTTGCTGCGCGTTCTATTGTGACATTAACTAAAAACCAACAAAAGAACGCTGACACTCTCTTTGGTTTATATGCAGTAGGAAAAATAGATTTAGAGACATATTTACCGCTTCAGACTAACAGTGAATTAGATCGAATCAAATCTTATCTAGACGATGCCAAAAATCCTTCCGTCAGAAATTATTTATTACAAAAAATGTCTTCAACATCATTAGATCGGTTTATTAATTCTCTTGAATTGAATGTTAAGAAGTTGATTAGATTACGCAGTAAGCCCAAGCAACTACCTGAAGGTCTTAATGCTCAAGAGCAACTTTTGTTTAGATTTGTTGAGCGCTACATGAAAGAGGGCGATACATTAAAAACACGTTATCACGATCAAGATAAAAATGATATTAAAAAAGCAGCGCAAACAATTATAGAAAATCCAAAATTACTTGATAAGCTAGCTGAATGGCTTTTGGTAGCACCTCATGTTGCTAAGACTTTGATGACCAGAGCTACCGATCTTTTTAAAGCAAATGAATCACAGGTTAAAAGCCAAGAAGATATCTTAAAAAATCCGTGGCCCGAGTACCCTCAAGAAGAATCGATAGAAAAGGCCAGACCAGTAGCACAGCTTCCAATTATTCAGGAACGCGCACGTGGTTTTACAATACAAGATTTTATCACGTATGCGCTTGAAAATAATCCAAGGCTAAACGATCGGATTAAAGATAGTTCTGAGCAGCAGTTAGCTGCAGTTTTAACGCAAGTGAATGGATTAATTGCAGCCGATGAAAAAGTTGTCAAAAAATACCAAGAGCGTTTTGAAATAACGCCGCGCCGAGATTTAGCGAAATTGCGTTTGTTGGTTGAATCAATCAATCAAGAACTCAAGCGAAGAAAAGAAGAATTATTCAGCCGTCACCCGGTGAATAAACCACATCCGGAATACCCTGAATCGCCGCGATAAGTTTTATAACCTCCTTAATCCAGATTAAATGATTCTTGATACGTGGGAATGATTACCGTCCAACCAAATTTTTTTTCAATTTGCTGTTTCAAAAATTGAGCAGCCTCTGGCTCACCATGAGTAAGAAATGTTTTGATTGGTTTTGATTGTAAATGACCAAGCCATGCCAAAAGTTCATGGTAATCGGCATGTGCTGAAAACAAATCTACTGTTTTTATTTCTGCCCGAACATCAAATATTTGGCCAAATAGTTTTATCTGTTTTTCTCCCGCAGCTAAATAATAGCCACGCGTTCCGGGTGATTGAAAGCCAACCATGATAATCAGATTTTTTGCATCACTGATATATTTGGGAAAATGGTGCACCATGCGGCCACCTTCAAGCATACCGCTTCCGGCAAGAATAATGGCAGGCCCTTTTAATCCATCAAGCTCTTTTGATTCTTCAACACTGGAAGTATAGGTGGCAACATCAAATATATTTTTGCAAATAGCAGGATCAAGCTTATGTTCATCAGGAAAGTTACAAAACAGTTGTGTTATTTTTATTGCCATTGGACTATCTAAAAATATAGGAATATCAGGAATCGCGTTATTTTGCTTCAATTGATATAAGCAGTATAAAATACTTTGGGTACGGCTTACGGCAAATGCCGGTATTAAAACAATACCGCCACGCTTTGCGGCTTTATTGATTAAATCTCCTAATTCTTTGACAGGGTCACCCACTTCATGAGTTCTATTACCATACGTTGATTCAAGTACCAGATAATCGGTTTTAGTAAGAGTGGTGGGTGCTTTCATAATAAGTTGATTTTCTCCACCGATATCTCCTGAAAATGTTATGGTTTTTTTGCTATCTGATACGGTAACAAATGCTGAACCGATAATATGATGGCATGGCAGTAACGTAATAGTTAATGGGCCAACTTTTACTGCTGTGTTATAGTCAACAACTTGAAAAAACTTCAGTGAATACTGCGCATCTGCCTGTGTGTAAAGCGGCTGTATAGTTGCATCTTCAGGTTTTTTACGTTCATTAGATCGCTTTGCATTTTCTTCTTGTATACTGCCATTATCAAGTAATAAAATTTCACACAGTTCATAGGTTGCTTGTGAACAATATATTTTCCCTTTAAACCCTTTTTTTACCAGTAATGGAATATAACCCGAATGATCGATATGTGCATGTGTCAATACAACGGCATTAATGAGTTTCGGATCAACCGCAAGTTCATCCCAATTGCGTTGCGTTGTTTTATAACCGCCTTGAAATAAACCGCAATCAACTAATAATTTTGTATCAGATTGTTCAAGTAAATATTTTGATCCGGTGACTGTTTCTGCTGCACCTAAAAATGTTATCTTCATCCCAATCCTAATTGTTATGTGTTTTTTGCAGCATATAAAATTGGTAGTAAGGGATTCAATTAAAATCTGGAAAATGCCCTGGGAGTATTGAATGAATATCTATGAAGATAACAAACCCGACTTGTTAAAGTAGCTTAAAAAAATTAATCGATTTCGTGCAACGCTTATGTTTTGATATTTTGTGTTTAAAAAATTTTTACTAAACAGTAAATACCGAATCCGAAAATGACAGCTCCAGCAACATAGTTAATATATCGTAATGCGGTATCTGATATTGTATGCCTCAATAATCCCACGCTCAAGCACAGAATAAACCACCATAATGCTGATCCTAAAAAGACACCGCTTACAAAACGTAACGAATTGTATAATCCAGCAGTGTCGATACTCAAGCCGGTAAATAACGCTGCAAAGTCAAGAATAGTAGCCGGATTGGTCAAAGTTAGAAAAAAAGTAACAATATATGCGCGCCATAAACTATGATTCACGCTATTAGTATTATGCTGCGGTGGTTCTGATAAAAATTTTTTAATGCCTAAATAGCATAAAAATAATCCACCAACAACTGCTAAGGGTGTTTTAACGTGGAGCAATATTGTTTGCGTTGCTGTAAGGCCAAGAGCAACAATGATTCCATACACTGTATCAGCAGTTGCTGCACCTAAACCGGTTGCTAAACCAACGAGCATGCCGCCATGTAATGTTTGCTGAATGCACAAAAATCCAATAACACCAACAGGCGCAGCGATTGAAAATCCGACAGCAAGTCCTTCTAATAACAATGACATATGTAATCTTTAAAAAATTGACAACCTTCAATCATTAATTTTACGATAAAAGTATGAATATTCAAAAAAAAATTATTATATGTTTATTTCTATCAATTTCTTTTGATGCTTATTGCGTTATTACTTTGGCAGAACAATTCAAGCAAGTAGGCTATTTAGAAATGTCTGACAATCAACATGGATCAGTAACGTACGATTCCTTGTACCACTATTTTGATGAGATGATTGAATTTCTTCAAAATAATCCAGCATGGGCGCAAAAGCTATACGCTGCAAAAGAACGTTTCATTCGCTCAAAAGATAAACATTATTATTCCTCTGATTTTTTTGGTTTTTATGATGAGTCGCAACGAATGGGTAGATATCAAATCTCATTCTATTACTCGTTCCATTTTCATGCATTTCTGACTCAGTATTATCGCGAATGTAATAACGTTCCTGAAATTATGGGTTTTATGGAAGCATGTTATCAAATCCAAAAATCCTGCATACCGGTATTTGAAAGGGCAGCAGCAGATTTAAATATAGAAGCAATTTTTTCCAGTGATTATGGTCAGCCGCCTATTCTTTTAAAAGTAGTAAAATATTTTCCTGCATATAATGCTTCTAAACCGCATTATGATGGGACTGCATTTTCACTATTTCTTGATAGTACCGATAATGAATCCCTTTTTTTAAGTTCATATAAATCATCATTTATGATTAGTGATTTTTCTTGTGTACATAGAACATTCACGCGAGAAGAAAATAAAAATTCTATGGTGCTGATTCCCGGAGCTCTTTTAACAGAATTTTCTATTTATCCCACCCCACACATTGTCATGCATAATGGAAAAGTGAGATACGCAACCATTGCATTTGCTCTCAGGCCGCATTTTATTCCGACAAAAAACGATCTTTCAATTCTTCCCAGTTTTAATTATTGAATAATTTCTGGTACCTGCATTATGATGCTAAAAACAGATTAGTAGCTCAAATAATGACAAGGTTGCGCATGTTAAAATTTAAATATATTTTTTTTCTTTTTATTTCCCCAACTGCATTTGCCTTAACAACGCTCAATGTCACCCTTAATTCTGATAATAATCCGGGTGGCAGTGGTGAGCCGGGGGATTTACGGTATTGCATAAATACTATGAATCAACAATTAAATAGCGCTCCTGATGATTATGCAATTGTTTTTGATTTTCCTATGACGATTCAACTTAATGGCATTTTGCCGATCATTAATAATTCATCTAATCCGGTTAACATCTTAATTGGTAATTCCGGCGCTACGCCGACCGTAACGATTGATGGTAATAGCGGATCTTTTAGGGGTTTTTTTATTCCGACCGGAAATGTCACTATTCAAAATATGATCTTTCAAAATCTAAGGGCAAAAGGTGGCAATGGTGGTGATGGGATTTCCGGTGGCGGTGGTGGCATGGGTGCCGGAGCAGCTATTTACGCACCTCAAACATTTTTAAACGGTTTAAACCCTGCAATCACCTTAATGAATGTGTCAGTAAACAACTGCTCTGCCGTAGGTGGTAATGGCGGAAGTTATGCCGGCGATACTTTAACGGGTAATGAAGGTGCCGGCGGTGGTGGTGGCTTAGAAGGAAATGGTGGTTCCATTATTACGGTTGGTAGTTGTGGAGGCGCCGGTGGAGGTGGCTTTGGCGGTGATGGAGGCAATGTCACGCTTGCATCCGGTGATCCAGCCGGCGGTGCTGGTGGCGGTGGTGGCGGTATCGGATCACGCGCAAACTCCGGAACACCAACTAATTTAGGAAATGGTGGCTCTGATCAAAACGCAGGGCAGGATGGTAATGGATATGGATTAACCCTTGGAGCCGGCTCTGGTGCCGGTGGCAGAACCGGTGGCATAAATGCCGGAGGTGGTGGTGGGGGAAGCCCTGTTGACGGATTCAGTTCCTCCGGTGGCGGTGGCGGTGGTAGCTCTAATGGTTCAAACGGAAATCATGCGCAAGGTACCATCCCTCCGGGCGGAAGTGCTGCTCCTTCTGGCGGAAATGGAGCAGATGGCGGTGGCGGAGGCGGTGGTGCTGTCGTTGAAATTAATACGTATAACGCAATTGATGGAAAAGCAGGAAGTGGTGGGTATGCCGGTGGCGGTGGTGGTGGCGCCGGAGTCGGTGCAACAGATACGCAATACTCGGTGCAAGGAGGAGCTGCCGGTATTGGCGGTGGTGGTGGTGGCGGTGGAGTAAACCTATCAGGAACAACTCCCGCCGATGGAGGCTTTTCTCAAGGAGGGGGTGGCGGAGGCGGTGGCCCTTCAAACGGTTTAAATGCACCGGGTGGTTTTGATATAGCAAATCTGGGCGGCGGTGCTGGCGGCTCCGGTGCTGATAATGTTGGCTCAGGATTTGGTGGCGGCGGCGGTGGTGGCGGGAGCGCACTGGGAGCAGCAATTTTTGTCGATAGTAATTTAAATCTTACCATCCAAGCACTTTCGGGAATTCCGACTCTCTTTAATACGGCAAATTGTACAACCCAAGCAGGAATACGTGGAAGCGCTGGTAATGGTGGCGGTACAGACGGTTTTGATGGATCAGCATTAGGAAATAGTATTTTCTTACGCTCTGGATCTTCATTAACGTTTATAGCCGCCGATGTGAGTGATCTGTTAACTCTCGCTGATCAAGTATCATTTGTTGATGATACGGGATTGGGACTTGGGGGAACGTCAGTTTTTGTAAGAGGAAACGGAACGGTTGTGTACAATGGATCCACCGATTATCGCGGATCTATCTCTATAAATAATGCTAATTTCAAAGTAAATGGATTTATTGATCATGCACCCATTTCCGTGTGCAGAAATATTAGTATTAGTTCTCAAAGAGGCACGTTGAGTGGAAGCGGTACGCTGACCGGTAATGTTTTTGTTAATTCAGGAACAATCTGGCCAGATGCCGGACAAACCCTTACACTCGGAGCTTTAACGCTGAGTGCTGCTCAGCAGGATTTTGGGACGTTGGGAAGTTTAGTGCGTATTGGAGTTAATACTAATGGTTTATCATTAATTGCAGTTAATGGATCTGCATCATTGGCAGGAACGTTACAAATTGACCTTGATCCTAATGCTGCGCAAGGAACCTATACGTTACTCTCTGCATCAACGGGAATAACCGGAACATTTGATACGGTTACATTTAGCGGAGCAACGCCACATTACTCGCTTTCATATTTACCGATAGGAAATCCGACATTTGTTCAATTCGAGTTTTTAGGTTTTGGTCCTGAAGCGCCAACTAATCTTGTTGGATTTCAACAAATAAATGATTTTGGAACGGTATATGAACTATATACTACTTTGCAATGGGAACCGAGTCCTTCAGAAGGCGTAGTGGGATATCACATTTATCGCGATACTATTCTTATTGCAAGCGTCAATGCTGCTACTGCTTCATATCAAGATCATAATCAAGCGTCTGGGGTTGCAACGCTTTATGGCGTTGCAGCATTTGATGCTGATGGAAATGAGAGTGATCAAGCAACCGTGACGGTCGGATAAAAAAGGAGTTCATATGATAAGAAAAATATACATTTTTATAATCGCATGCATGATGCCAGCGCTTCATGCACACAATACGGCATCCTGGATTGAAATTAAACCGGGATATTTTTTCTTTGCTAATCATACCATGCGTAAGATTTATCATGGCGGATTTGAAATTCAAGGAAGTTTAACATATACACTAGATAGGATGATCGGGCTCTATAGCAGTATCGGTTATGTGCATGTTAAAGGAAAATCATTAGGTGCACATCAAAAAACATCAATTTCACAAGTACCCATTGATTTAGGTGCGCGCGCAATTATTGATGTGTGTGAATGTGTAAAAGGATATTTGACAATCGGACCGCGCTTTTTTTATTTCCATCAGCGCAATTATTCAAGTTTTGTAGATCCAAATATTAGACGCAATGGCTTTGGATTTTTTATCAACGGCGGATGCAACTTTATTCAAAATGATTACCTGTTCTTAGGTATCTTTGGTGAATACGGATTTCAACAGAAATCATTTAGCTCAACAATACCGAATGTGTTTGGAAGAAAGGATTTACAAATCGGCGGATTCACCTTTGGCGCGAGTATAGGATTTATGTTTTAAATAAATGTATTAGAAATAAAAAAGGCTCATTAGAAATAATGAGCCTTAATTTTTAATGTGCAATCTGTTAGCTGAGTCGTGATTTTACTTTCTCAAACAACTTAATCGCAGTATCACCATTTTTATTAACATGATGAGGATTAATTCCAGGAGTTTGTATAAGTTGTTCTACAATCTTTTGGCTATCTATGCAAAGATTATAGGACGCTTTGTTACCCTCAATATACGTATAAACTATGCTTTGTAGAGCAGTTATAAGAGCCGTATTTCCATTGCTATCAGCATAGTTAATGTTAATTCCTGGAGTTTTTAAAAGCATTTGCACAAGCTCAAAATTATGTTCTCGTATTGCTAATATAAGAGCTGTCTCACTATGTTTGTTAGCATGATTAACATCGGCTTTTGCTTTTAAAAGAGTTTGTATAATTTCTATTCTATTTTTCTCTTGTGCTTTTGTATAAAGATGACGAGAAGATTGCATAATTATAAGAAGTGCTGTATTTCCCCACTCGTCTGTATGATTTACATCAGCACCTGCTTTTAGAAGCTCTTTTATTACATTTAAATAATCCTTAAGAGTAACTATCACGGTGCCTGTTGAAGGATGTACAGTAATACCTGGAAACTCTTTTGCGGCCCAAATAAGAGCTTTAGTCCGATATTTTTTGTTAATACAAAGTGCGCATTTTTCTGAATTTAAAAATAAACACTTTGCATGGCTTAGCATGCTTAATTTAGCATCACCCGCATGGACAAGCTCTCTTACTGCATTTGTGTGGCCTTCTCGTGCAGCTAAAATAAGAGCTTCATTGATATCATCATTTTTAAGCTTCGGTGCAAGCTCCTTTACAATATCTCCATGACCATGTCTGGCAGCATACTCTAGAAGTGTACAAGTAATAACAGAATCATAATCATCATAATTGTGCTTGCAGTAAGTAACTTTTTGATTAACCTGAGCCCCCAATTGTACGAGCTTTTGCACCTCGTTATAAGAGCCTTCTTTTACCGCTATAATTAGAGCTTCATTTAATTCATTTGCTGACATTTTTGAATAATCTGCTGTAGTGCAAGCCACTTGAGCAAAACCCAGCATAACTAAAACTAATAATCCAACTTTTTTCATAATATTCCCTGTCTAGTAAGTAATATTACAAGTATAACCATTATCCAAAAACATACAATAACCTGTCTGGCGCATTAAATTGAGGCTGTTTTGGTTTTGTATTTTATTCGCACATGAGGCAAGATAGCATGAATGTGCAGAGGGGGATTACACAAAGAGGGACTTCAGCCTGAGCTGTTCCTGGATGGGCTTTTAAATCGGAAATTAATGCCGGTACAAATGCAGCTAAAGAGGCCGTTGCAGCGGTTGCGCATGCTATGTTTCTTAAACGCCATTTAGATTTAAGATTGGCATTTGCATTACATGATGCGGCTGCAATGGCACATAATAAAATCAAAATTATTTTCTTCATGATGATTTTTTCTCGCTGAATTGAACCATATGAATAATTGTATAAATGCCATGTAAATGGCGGTACCTAGTAGACACGTTTAGGAACGACCAAATACAGATTACCATAAGCTTAAGCCATATTCAAAACTTACTTTCAACATTAAAAAGCTCTTACATTCAACCAGATTTTTCTTTATAATTGAAAAAAACTATTTTTATACAGAAAATCGAATGCAAAAATTAATACTAATTCTGTCTCTTGCAGCGAATTTTGCTCTTTGGGGAATGTCAAATGAACTCACCCCTAAAGAAAGAGAGTTCTGCAATATTCTTGTGGAAATAAAAGGTTTGCAAATTGCTTGTAGATTAAACGATTTTCAAGGGAATGTTCCTCGTCGTTTTCAAGGATTATCACTTGAGCAGGCTCAAGATCGGCACAAAAATTTAATCCCTAAAGTGAGAGCTCTTGCCGCTCAATTTACTAGGGAACAATTAAACAAAATTGAGACAGTTGCCGTGGCTGAAGCTACAAAAGAAAGGGCATTAACTACTAATGGAGGCATTTGTGCTCCTTTTATCGATATGAACCAAAGAAAATAAAACTTCTTGCATTTCCCTATAATTTATTTATTATTTCCCTCAATGTAATAAGCAACAATAACATCCTAGGGTAGACCAATGAAAAGCATAAACCTCATCCAAATGCAAAGTATGCAGTATCGGCAATGGCTAGAAAGCCAAAGTTGTCCCACTTTATGCATATAATCTAAGCACCAATTTCCCCTTTACTGATATTAATTTATATCGATGATGCTATAAGCATTGAATCGAGAGTTTATGATGCCAAGAATAATTAGAGCCATTGCTCGTCCAAGAGCTGCTCCTAAGCCTATTGAAACTTTTTTGTCTGTTGAAGATCGTAGAAAGAGCTTTGATAAGATTTACATGAAGATGTTACAAGCGGCAAAAAAATAACCAATCATATAAGCAATTAATCCTAAAAATAAAAAAATCATTAAGAATTCTGATACTGCTTTAGATTTCTTTTTAGAGATTCGATCATGAAAAATATTATGACACTTGTTGCAACGTACTATTAATTCCTGCATGTGAGCATGCTCGCGTCCATGTATATTGTAATTTCTATGATGAGTAACTAGACGATGTGTACTGTTACATAGTTGACATCTATACCCCACTTTATATTTACTATGAGCAGTAATTGCTTGCCAATAAGGTGTTTTTAAAAAGTCCTGATAATCCATAGCTTTGATATGGTCAGATACGGTTTTCCAGTCTACATTAGCATATCTTATTTTGGTAATTCGTTCTTTGGGAAAAATTCTTTTATCCCACTTCACATTTGGGTTTAAATAGTTTTCCAGATAATAAACTGTATTTTCTAACACTTTTTGTTGTGCATTTAACATAAAGATAAAATAAGAATTGTTATTATGAAAAGGACTTTAGTATTTATGCCATGTAAATGGCGGAGCTGATGGGACTCGAACCCACGGCCTTCCGCGTGACAGGCGGACGCTCTAACCAACTGAGCTACAGCTCCACATTTCCTTACGCAAAGCGAAGGAAGTGGCTCCTCGGGCAGGACTCGAACCTGCGACCCAACGATTAACAGTCGTTTGCTCTACCAACTGAGCTACCGAGGAATAAGACTTTCAATGTTTTTGTTTTGAATCTTTTTGGGGAATCCATCGGCAAAGATGGTGGGCGGTGTAGGATTCGAACCTACGACCCCCAGTTTGTAAGACTGATGCTCTAGCCAACTGAGCTAACCGCCCTTAATTCAAAAGACTAAAAAATTGTAAAAGAAATAATGGCGAAAGTCAAAGCGAATTTACACAAAATTGCAAAAAAACACCTTTAGAGCATTTATTATCGCGTTTGCTTAGTCTCATTGATTCGTCCAAATGCAGTTTTAGCTATTTGATCCCGATCTTGCTGCATTGCCAGTTGACCATCATCATCATCGCCACTGGTTACGATTCCGCATAAAGAAGCAATTGAATATCGCCGCAAATAGGTAATATAACTTCCCAGGCTTTGCACGTCACTTTTAGGTGGTACGATTCTGATGCGGCTTTCAATCCATTGGCCCGAGGTATGGCCCAAAACGGTGTGCAAAAGAGTATGGCCATCATCATGCGTAATCAGCTGCTGAATAATCGAAAGGCCATGTTTGGTCAGTGATGGACGGGAAGCTTTTACAATCGCTGCCAAATCAGCATAGCGGGTCTTAAAGTACGGATTTTCATTGGAAAGGCCGGCTGTTTGCATCTCTGCCTGTGCTTTTGCTAATGCACTAAAAAGATCTTTAAGATCATCAGAGCGATGTGGCTTAACTTCAGGTTTATTCAGTGATGAAATTTGTGTTGATAAATGTTTTAGGGCATTAACGATCTGATGCTGTTCCATGCAATACCTTTGGGGTTTTTAATGATGATATTTTTAATAATAGGGAGTTTTTTAAAAAGTGCTAGTGAAGAATATGCCCTGCAAATCTTGTATTCGAATGTGCATTTTTGATACGGTAAGGCAAAATAACCATTTTAATACAGAGGGAATCTCTATGATATTAAGAAAGCCGTTTGGTTTTGCATTGATCTATGTGATCTTATCGTTCTTGGTTACCTATTTGATTATGAGCATGAGAGTGCCTTTTGAATATGGTTGGATCGCAATTGCATTAGCGCAAATCATTATCTTTACTCTCATCTATATTTTCGTAGTTTCAGCGCACCTAAGCAATCATTTCAGATTGTATGCAAGTCTCTATATTGCGATACTGGGACTTGTTAGCTCCTTAATCATTTTCGGTATTAATGATCCTATTATGTTCATGGGTGCACTCAAATCGATGGAAACCTGGATTTCAACCGTAACGAGTTTTGTGATTAGTTACGTAGGAATAACCGTTGCTAATTGGCTTGCAGGTTTTGCACTTAAGACTAAAGGCCACATTTAGTTTTTTTTAAAAAAAGGAAGTTCTATGATTTTAAGAAAACCGTTTGGTTTCGCACTTATTTATACGTTACTTGTTGGAGTTATGGGCGCACTTTTAGTCCATTTAAACCTTACTTTACCGATTATTCCATTTGCGGGATTGGCATTCTTATTAGTTTATACGCTTATTTACATTCTTTTTGTAAAAGCGCACTTGAGCCATCACTTTAGAATTTATTCCGCTCTTTTTATCGCATTATTGGGTATTGCAGCTCACGCGGTACATGCCTTATTAGATCATTCTATCGATTTAATGGCGGTATTTATGAACCCCTATACCTGGCTTAATGCATTGGTTAATTTTATCGTTACCTATCTGGTTATCTCTCTTGCTAACTGGATTGCGGGTTTCTTCTTTAAAGGTAAAGGCCATATTTAGCCTAAATTTTGGATATAACCTTCATATTGATCGATCGGTTTAAATAGATCATACTGGTAATAATCCCTATAAAACCGTATTAATTCATATGAAGGTTATACAAATGTCCTTTAATCGTGGTAAAAAGAGTTCAAGTAGTAGCTTTGAAAAAAAATCAAAACCATACCGTGGCGGTGGCTTTAATAAGTCATCTGCTAAATCCAAACCAAATCCTGGTAAATCTTCTAAAAAAAGACCGATAAAAACCTTTGATCCGTCTCTATTTATGAAGAAGGTAGAAGAGCAAGCACCTTCAGCTGCCTATGTACCTAAACATACGTTTGCCGATTTTCCTATTCAAGATCAAATTAAAGCAAATATTGCCGATAAAGGTTATGCAGCCCCTACGCCGATTCAAGATCAAGTGATTCCGGTTATTTTAAACGGCAAAGATGTGATTGCGTCAGCCAATACCGGAACCGGTAAGACAGCGGCATTCTTGATTCCGTTGATTGATCATGTAATGACCCGAAAAATTAACCGCGTTTTGATCGTTACTCCAACGCGTGAATTAGCACATCAGATTCAAGAAGAGTTTAAAGACTTTGCTTATAAAACAAATATGTATTCCACCTTGTGCATCGGTGGCCTTAACATTGCCAATCAAATTAGATATTTGGCTGATAATCCTGAATTTGTTATCGGTACTCCCGGTCGATTAATCGATTTAGAACGCCAAGGGGTTTTAATCTTAAGTAAATATAATGCAATCGTGCTTGATGAAGTTGATACCATGGTTGATATGGGATTCATCAACGATATTAAATACATCGTGCGCAAGCTTGCGCCAAAGCGTCTATCATTATTCTTTTCTGCAACCATTCCCGCATCATTAAAAGAAGTGATGTCACAATTCTTGAAAAATCCAGCGGTCATTAGTGTTAAAACACGTCAATCTTCTGAAAATGTTAATCAAGCGGTTATTAAGGTTGGTGGACAAGATAAAGTTGAGCTGCTTCATGATCTTTTGATTAAACCGGAATTCACGCGTGTTATTATCTTTTTGCGCACCCGCTGGGCGGTTAATAAATTAGCAAAACAGTTGCATGAGCGCGGTTTTGAAGTTGCGTCAATTCATGGTGACAAAACCCAATCGCAACGCAGCAAAGCGCTATCTATATTTAAATCAGGCAAGGTTCGCATTTTATTGGCGACCGATGTTGTTGCACGTGGAATCGATATTGATAACGTTTCACATGTAATCAATTATGATATGCCTGAATCGCATGAAGATTATATCCATCGTATTGGT
This sequence comes from uncultured Pseudomonadota bacterium, assembly GCA_964591235.1. GTDB lineage: Bacteria > Babelota > Babeliae > Babelales > Vermiphilaceae > BTUB01. The sequence continues at coordinate 10,170 of CAZPZX010000011.1, read as the reverse complement.
AGAACTGGTCGTGCGGATAAAGTTGGCCAAGCGATTACGTTTGTTGATTAATTTCCTAGGTACACTCAATGAAAAGTATAAACTTAGCATTACTGTTGGTGTTGCTTAGCAATAATTGTAATGCACTTTCAATTTCTGCTTTTAAAGTATCTGCAGGAGCTGTAGCGACTTCTGTATGTGCATACTTAACGTATATAACGCATAAAAATTTTAATATCGCAGATAAACGATTTACGCAAATTTATAAGCAATTGGAAGATATGGATGTTGCTATTGAAGAATCAACAACATATGGTTTAAATACTGCAAGAACGATATTTACGTTTAATCCACGAAAGCCTGCATCGTTTTATAATTCAGATCAACGAACCTTTATACGAGATCTTTCTCAGGAAATGGTTTTTTATGCTAATGAAAAATGGTTTCAAGCTGGTTCGTGCGCCAAAATGGCTCTTGGAACCATCTTAGCAGGCATGCTGACCTGTTCATTCTTAGAAGAATTTTTAAAAGATTTAAATGATATTTAAATCTTGGGAATTATATATTACTTGCAGCATCGTCTTGATGAACATTTTTTTCTATAGCCAACACTGCTTGATTCACCAGTGCGTATGAAATCGCGTACTGCATCAGGACCTTGTACAACTGCTTTTTCAAAGGGCGATTGCGGGCCATCAGGAAGCTTGATAATGTAATCTTTAGTATTGTAATACAGGTCATTGTCTTGCAAAATTTTTGCTGCAGCTGCTTTTTGAGATTCAATGTTGGGTGGAAATGACGCCCAAATTACTGCTGTGTAATTTTGACTATCTGCCCAGTCTGCGATAGATAGGGCAATCGGATTGGATAAACGTTGGCGTGGATTTTTTGGAACAAGAATCACCCATTGACTTCCCGGAATAAATTCTTCATTGCTATCTTTATCTGCTCCGGGAGTTAATTTTTTCATATAAAACATACAGCTAAGATCATAGCCACGCTTTTGCCCGGAATATGAAGATCCTTCGCGCGCAGCGAGATTGTTGCGGGCATTGGGTAAAAACTGAAATTTAGATTGTGCCGCATATACCCGTTTGGGATATCCATTATTATCAATAACTGCCGTAAAGCGATGAGTTTGCGAAAGGTGTGTAATGCTAACGGGTAAGGTCAGGCTCGTAGGTTGAAAGCCGTAAGTTTCAATGCAAGCGCCCGTGTGCCGATTTGCACACTGATTTACTAAGCTGCCATAAGAAAGTACTGCAATTTTACGTTTATCTTGTACGGGTTGCTCATTGCGATAGCGATAGCCATTTGCATCTTGTTGTGGATGCATTGCAAAAATGCTTTGCATCAATAGGAATGACCCGATAAATATTGGTACTATTTTCACGATTTTTAATTCCTTACCTGTGAAACTCTTGAATGATAATTATTTGATTACGTATAATTTTGGCAAAAGTAATAATAGTTAATCAAGGAATAATATGTTTTCATTTATAAAAAAACCGATTGGATTTGCGATTGTCTACGTGGTGTTTTCAATGATTCTGAATAAGTTTTGTGAATATGCGCTAGTATCGCGTTACGCAACATATGCTATAAGTGCACTAGGAGGAGTTGCATTTGCTTTTATCTTTAATTATTTGCAAAAAGTTCAATTGAGTGAGCAATTTAGAATAAGAACAAGTTACTATGTTGCAATAAGTATGTTTATTATTGCATCCATTACAATTGTTGCGGCACTTTTCTATGGGCCGGAAATTTTAGGAATAAAAGACCAAGTTGAAGGATTGTCTTCGGTTATGGTTGCGCTGGTTGGTTTGGGCTCGACAGCTTTAATGAGTGCATTCTTTGGAGCCGTTACTTTTTTGATGATTACGCTGGGTAATGTATTATCAAAATCCGTAATCAAAAACGGTACGGTTTTATAATGAAAAACATAACGATTCGTTTTTTATTAAAATATCTTTTAACAGCGTTTGTAATTATTTTAGTGCCGATCTATATCCATTATTATGGGTTACAAAACTTTTTATGGCTTTCTGATATTGGATTGTTTTTAACATTGATCGGTTTGTGGTGGCATCGCGCATTATTTATCAGTATGGCAACCGTATGTGTGTTTGTGACCGAATTTATTTGGAACATCGACTTTTTTGCCGAACTTTTTTTTGACGTTAATCTTATCACGCTCTCTGATTATATGTTTGATGATTCATATTCGCCATTTTTGCGCGGTTTATCATTGTTTCATGTAGCCATGCCAATTATTTGGATCTGGTATTTATATAAATATGGCTATGATAAGCGTGCACTCAAGTATGGCACGCTCTTATATTGGACCATATTGATTTGCACGTACATTGGAACTGATTCGACTGCAAATATTAATTGGGTATTCTTACCAGAGGTTCATCCATTACCCGTCCATGTAGCGCCATTACTATGGGTTATTATGCTAGCGATAGCGTTTCCACTCTTTATATTCTTGCCAACTCATTTGGTTTGCAGTGCAGTATTTAAAAAAGCGCGTAAAGATTAATGAAGTATATCCGGATAATTGCTAATAATGCCATCCACGCCTAAAGCGGTAACTTCTTTCGCAAGAGCTTTATCGTTGATCGTGTAGGTATAAACTTTTACACCACGTTTATGGGCATCTTGAACAAATTCTTTGGTAATCCATTCATAATACATGATTGCGTATTCTGCGCTGGCATTTGTTGCAATTTGAGCAAGGCCAATCGGATTGCCTTCAAAAATAACGCCGGTTTTTACTGCGGGAACTAACTGCTTAAATTTTTTAATGCGATAATGATCAAAAGATGCAACAATAAACCGATTTGCAGGCCACTGCTTTTCTTGTATGTATTCTTTAATAAGTTCAGCAACCGGTTCAACTGAATCATCAGATTTAAGTTCAATATTGATAACTGAGCGTTTATCAACTAAATCAAAAACTTCTGAGAGTAAAGGGATTTTTTGGCCCTTAACTTTAAATTTTTGGATTTGATCGAGGGTCAAATCTTTAATCTTTTTTGACTGATCATTAGACAAAAAAGCATCGTGAAATACGATTACTTGTCCACTTTTTAAACGGTGCACGTCCAGCTCGATCATCGGAGCGCCCATTTCAATTGCTTTTGCAAATGAGGCAAGGGTGTTTTCCGGCGCATAGCCACTTACCCCGCGATGGGCTATTACGATTGGTTTTGCCATTAACGATCCACACACTGCTAATAATACCAATAAATACTTCATCATGCCTCCGGTAATTGTAGCTTAATGATACGCTGATTGGAAGGTGAAATGCAATATTTGGATTGACAAATGGTCAAAATATGGGATATTTAAACCTATCCCATTAATCTTATTTTTACTTGGATTGTCACGTGAAGGTATTTTTATCTTTTTCAGTGGTGATGATAGCATTATTCTCTTCGACAATAACAATGGAGTGTCCACGCCTTATTCCGCGACAGGAACCAAAAAGTATTAATCCACGCGTGGCTGTTGTTAAAGCAATTTCGGATGCAGTTTTCGGTCCATCGCATGCGCGAGAACTTACGATTTACGACTTGCCTCCCGAAGCAGAGTATGCTTCCCCGGCTGACCTCTATAAAATGTGTCGAACACGTCTGGAGGATTGTTGGCTTGAGGATATAAAAAAACATGGTATTTCGCTGCAAGATTTGGAAAAACAATTTGCTGATGTCGATGAATTTTTAAAAATACGAAGAAAACAACGAATATTAGCAACGGTTCCGGCAGGCTCACCGTTGAAACGAATTATGAGGTCTGTTTCGAATGCTATGAATGTTCCCGACATGGAGATTAGAGTTCATCATAAAAAATCAATAGCAGCATGTGTTGGAGGTTCGTTCATTGTATGTAATCCTGCTGAGCTTAATGATGAAGCCCCTACCCCTCGCAAAGTCCGCCATATATTAGGTCACGAGCGACGTCATGCACTAAATCAAGATACAAGATTTCGATTAGCATATAAACGCGCGCTCATAGCTGCTGGAAAAAATCCAGATAAATATAAACGCAATATGCATGTTGTACAGCGTATTGGAGAAGTTTTTTCAGATTTAGAGACTGCCGCATTAGGCCAAGACTGGGCAAATGCATACGCTGAAATTACTGCCCGCAGTCAATCGCGAAAAGAAGATTATAAGCCTACTTCTCATCCAACTAGAGCTGCACGCCGTGATTTAGGAGAATTGAACAAATTATTTTGTGAGGTTTGGAATAACGAGTCTCAGAGGCAACCTGGCTTGCGAAGGTCAATAGACGCGGATGATCAGAGCGTCACACAGCCGCGCAAAGTAGCCCGTGTATTATTTGAAGAAAAATAGAAGGATAATACATCATGAATCTACTGTTTAAATTAAGTTATCTGTTTACACTTTTCATCTCATACCATGTGCAATTGAATGCTATGGAAGAAGCAGCGTGTAGTACGCCAAAAAAAACTGCAGTAATAAAAGTTTTACGCGCAGCGGTCAGCTGTGTTACCGGTAAAAGAAGTAGAACAGCAGTTTCGACCGATTCTGAGGTAGGCGCGCGTTTTTTAGGAAGTCCTCATTCGTTCAAAAATGAACTTGAGAAAAAATTAGAATCGTTGGGTGAAAAAAAAGCATTATCAATAGGTATTACGCCCGCAATGATTGAGGCTCAAAAATCACCGGCGAAAAAACAATCTCATCATTATTTAAAAGAAAAACTAGAAGCAAAAGTATTGTCTTCTCCAACCAAAGAACTTTCTGAGCAGGTATCTCATGTCGCAAACGATTTAAAAGTTCCAATGCCAGTGCTTAAACAAAGCACTATGACTGGCCCTGCACAGTGCATCGCTCATGTTATGACTGTAAATCCAGTAGAAATGAATGCGTTTGCAAGCCCCGGAGGACAACGATATACCCATGCTCATGAACTTACTCATATAAGGAATGAGCATAGTCTACAACGTATTGCTATGTTACGCGCAGTAAAAGTTGCCGGAAAAGAACATTTATATTCTCCTGAGACCAAAGAATATATTTATCGTGCACAAGAGACCGTGGCCGATGTTGGTTCTCTTTTACATTCAAAAGAATACGCTGCTGCTGGTCTAAAAGTATGGACTCAGCACATAAAACAATATGGAAAAGGTCACAATGATCTTCATCCCTCGTTTGCTCATCGTTGTGATTTGGCACAAGCCTGTTATGAATATCATGAAGCATGCGAAGCTGAAGAACGTCAAAAGAAGCAGCGACTGGATCAATCAAAAGAATCTGATGCTACAAAAGAGAATATGGTACGTAAAGTAAATCGTAGTTTGCTCGAAGAATTTGAGCAGGTTGACAGATGAGATAAGGTTACAAAAAAACATGCAGTATAGTTTTCCTCAAATAACAGTTGCCTTTGTATGTATGAAGTTACTTTTTGGTGGTGTCAGTGCTATGGAAAAAATGTCATCAGCACCCGAGCCATTAAGTCCGCATAAACAAGAATTACTTCAAATCAAATGTGATTTAATGTCTGCAATTCAAGCGGGGATTCATGGAGGAGATTTAAAAGAATTTGGCCTCGATGATCTTGATGAACAGTTAAAGCAATCAACGCCACGAAAGTTCAAAAAGCATGCACGTGGATATTTTCGCAAAGAATTTGAAAAACGATGTGCTGCCAAAGGAATTATGCCCGAAATGGTCCAAGCATTACGTGAACAAGTTGAAGATGATATAGCGATGTATGCTCTGGCTGACGAAGGCCATTCACCGGCTTCTTCACCTTTTAAAGCACAAGTAAGGGCAGTAGCCGATCGTATGAATCATCCGGGATTGGATGTTCGAAAAACGTATAGCGGTAATACAGCCTATACGCGGGGCGGTATGCTTGTTGTTGATGAGAAAGTAGTTCAGGAGGTTGCTCCCACAACTCCATTAAAACAGGCGCTTTTGAGTCATGAACTAACGCATGATCAAGAGAAAGATTTAGTTGAGCGCCTTGCGTATGAAAAAGCATTTGAAGAACAAGGAGTTGAGTATACTCCTACTTCACAAGGACATTTAAGTCGATTTCATGAAATATTTGCTGATATACAAGAAATAAACACGCCGCGATCTGCAAAAGCAGTGCATGAATTAACCAGTAGATCTGCACAAGTGGCTTCTCATGAACATGCTGGAACGCATCCTAAAAGTGATGATCGTGTTCGCATAGCATCCTTAAACGAAAATTTAGTTGATGCGGAACACCGACGTAAGCTCAGAAAAACTCAGAACAAAGACGCGTCATCTGCTCCAGTTCAATGTCGAAAAAATCTCTTAGAGATTTTTGATAAAGAGAATAATAACTAATACATATACACTTATGCTTGACAGTGAGTACAGTAAAAACTCCAACGTTTTCTTATACCTGTTTTTTTGCGTATAATTGTGGTACCGCAGATGGAGCAGTCTGTTTTTCTATAGATCTGTAACTGTTTTGCCAGCCATTGATCATGTGAAATTAATTGTAAAAAATGGGCTGAAAATGAGCGCGCATTGAGTGCAATCTCTTTTAATTTCTTATCAGAAATCGTTGAAACTTTTCGCGTCGGCAAGACTTTACTCATAAATAGAGCTTCATTTTTTATAATATTTCCAACCCCTGCAAATATTTCCTGATCGAGTAAAATATCATCAATGGTGGCTCTGGAATGACGCTTAACCGCTGCGATTACTGTATTTAGATTCCACTGCTCTGATACAATATCAAATTCAAAGCGAGCATATTTTTTGATGTTTTTCTTTTTGATGCATTTGCTTGAACAGCTATAAAAATAAATTTTGTGTTTTTTTGTCCACAATGCCAAGCGCGGCTCTTTGCCTGCACGCTCTTGATCGATTCGATAACTGCCATACATAAGAAAATGAGAAATAATTGCATACTCATTAAGTTGGATAACTAATCGTTTGCCAAATGCATATACATCCTGAACTGTTTGGCCTAGCAACTCATTTTTATCAATGTCAAAATGTGCGTTTCCAAAAAGTTTTATTATTTTTTGTTTTCTGATGATCTGTAATTCTTGTGCAAGTAAATGAATTGATGGGCCTTCCATAGATTGTCCTTGAAAACCATTATGATCGATTTGCTTTATGTGGCATGAGCAATTAAATAAATTTATTTTTCAAAATGAAAGCCGGCAACGTTTAAAGCGTGCAAGCGATACAGAACTAATTCTTTTTGTTCTTTGCTGATCTGGGTATTTTTTGGTAAAACAATTACGTAGCTTGTGGCAGGACTGTTGTCATAAATATTATTTAGATTTTTTACTCGCCGATAGTTAGCTTTCAGTCCAGGGAAATTATCTTTCAGGATTTCATGTACTTTGATATGAAACTCAGTGCGTTCTATGACCTCCTGTTGCTGTTTTTCATTTATTTTTTCGCAGGTTGGTGCTGTTGTTAGATATCTTTGGCAGGGTAAAACAGGCGCCGTTATTGCTAGGAAAGAAAAAGTGTATTTATGTACCATGATTGCTCCTTATTGGATTACTACATCTTTATTAGGCTTAGCACTAGTACTATTTTACTTGCAAGGCTCATTAGTTATTTCTGTCTGAATTCCCTAATCGCTTTTTTGCGCCAATGCATTTCTATGAGTGAGATTATAGTCGCTTTAGCTGTACATAGCTAAAATTGACTAATATGATACTATAGTAGTGTATTATTGCCTGTCCTGTAGCTGTAAATGGGGATTTTATGAAAAAAATGTTACTTGCCGGATTGCTATCAATTACTTTACCAATCATCGGTATGAATTATCTAAAAAATCTTTTTTATACACCAGTATTTAAATCAGAAGAAAATACTGAACCACGGGTGAAGACCGTAAAGCCGTTTATTGCAAATATTTTTATAAATAATGAAATTGTTTTTACCCAAACGATGAATGATTTGCAGAATGCTGCTAATAATCCTAATATACACGGAGTTTTGCTCTTAATTGACAACTATGGTGGTTCGACTGGGAATTATTCTGCACTTCATGATATGGTAAAAAAAGTTGCAACTTTAAAACCAGTTGTCGGTTTGGTGATCGGTAATGCATTTTCAGGGGGTTACTGGGTTGCGAGTGCTTGTAATTATCTTATTTGCCCTAGTTGCTCCGAATTAGGAAGCATAGGCTCTCTCTATGAAGTTACCAAATATAAAGATCCTAAATTGACCGGCAATTTAGAGGCGCTTCTTGAAGTTGAAGTGGTCACTGCGGGAGAATATAAGGGATTGACCCACCCACACAAAGCATGGTCTGATAAACAGCGAGCATTTATAAAAGCGCATACCGATAAAATGTATATGCTTTTTGCAAAATCTGTTGCGCAAAACAGAAATCTGAGCATGGATAATTACCATGAATGGGCAGATGCAAAGGTATTCCTTTCTCCGGAAGCATTAGAATTGGGGTTGGTTGACGAAATAGGCACCATATTTGAAGCTGAAGATAAATTACGCGAATTAATTACTGCGCGGAATCCTGATATCGTTTTTGAAAAAGAGATTACCTATCTCAAGCCTGCTCCAATTCAATAACTAACATAGACCTATATCTAAAAAACAATTGTAATTTAATATTTTATGAATAATCGCTTATTAGCTATTTTATTTTTAAGTTTATACATTTTTATTCCCCTAGTTATTTCTATGGAATTGCCTCCTGATGGAAAAAAATGCTGGGTTTCAGAATATTCAAAAGAATTGCGGCTGCAAGGGCGCAAACGATTAAAAGAAGTTGTAGAAAAAAATAGTTTTGCCAGCAGCGCTGATGATGAAGTTGTATTTAGCCCTTCATGTCCATCTGATCTATTAGAGAGCGATGTTAAAGCGTATGTAAAAGGCCTCTATGATTTGAGTTTGTCAGAATTTTATCAAATCGTTGAAAAGGATTATGGTATCACTGCTGAAATGGTGCAAAAACATTATCCAGAAGCTACTCGGTTATGTTTAGCTGATCCTGAAAATGAGCATCATTATGGACGCGCAAATGTTACTATAGAGCAGGCGGCTGCACGAGTCCAAAAAAAGTTAAGATGTTCACCACTCAAAATTCAACGCATAAAAAAAGGAACGAGTACTTTTGATGCTTATCGTAATAATATAGCGGGAATTAATGTTCGCGGAGCTATTGTATGCAGAGAAGATGAAATGAAAAAAGTTGCGCCCTCGCCTGCAAGCAGAGATTCTATACTTATGCATGAAAAAATGCATCAAAAAAATAATGATCAGATACATTTAACAGCCTTAAGACTTGCTTTTAAAGAAAAAAACATACCGCTGCCTGGTCGTGTTAGAAATCATCTTTCTCGGATTCAAGAAACCTTTGCGGAGCTTTTTCCCTGCAGTTTTTCTGCTCAGGCGGCTCAAGCTTCCGCGCGTGTATCCCAGCGCATCAAGCATGAAATCGGAGCTCATGCACCAACTCATCCTTCTGCTGATGAGCAGGTTGAACTTGCTTTGCTTGTAAGCGATATCCATGAGGAAGATCAAAAAGAGGCTGCGCGCCAAGAGCAAAGAGAGATCGAAGAGCGCAGAATACGATTAGCGCAAAAAACAAGAGAGATGTTTGCGCGTATAGAAGCATTAAGTTCTGGTTGTGCGTCCCCTGGTAGCTAAAGGCTTGCGGTCATTCAGTCCACACGTTATCTTAAGGTTATATTTATAACATTATCTTTCAGGTTTAATTAAATGTGCCATTTCTTATCACATTTTTTTGTCTTTAATACCTACCGCTGCTCAAGCAGCGACATCCTTTAATTTTCTTTTTTTAATTATTTTGTGTTTTTTACTGCCCTTACTAAGGCAAACATGTATTATTTATAGGATTATTATGGTATTAAGAACCATCATATTAACTTCACTATTGGCAGCCAGCACCATGCGTAGCATGGATCGCCTCCCGGCTGATATTATTAGAATTATTGGCAAGAAAGTAGCTCAGTCCGATTGGACTGATACTCATCGAGCATTTGGCCTTCAATCGCTGGCATTACTTAACCATCATTGGAACACTGCTATGAGTGGCCTGAGCAGAGCGGATTTTCCCTATCAATGTCAGCAAGCAGCAGCTTAAATTATGGTTGGATAATAACCATTTTGTAAAAACGGCGGCAGGAATAGTCGCTGTTTTTGCCCCAAGCTGCAGCGGTGGTTG
>CAZPZX010000010.1:0-25299 GCA_964591235.1 uncultured Pseudomonadota bacterium | reverse complement strand
AAGAGTGAATAGTTGTGTGTCCATTTCTAGTGTCGCAAAATATAAAAAAATCATTGAATTCATTAGTTTTTTGAAAACGATTTCTTCCAAACGGAATTTTGTCGCCAAAAATAATTTTTGAATCAAATTGCTTTTTCTTTGGTAAAGATTTATCGCAATCTGCTATGCATTCGCTCAGTATTGGTTTTGAATCGAGGGGCTTAGGATATTCAAAAGGCTTGTAGTTAGGGGCAAGGTCATTGCTGATCCCCACAATAAAAATTCTGTCTCTGTTTTGAGGTAATCCAAAATCATACGAATTTAAAAGTTGTGGATCCCGAATTGTATAGCCAAGCTCGCGAAGGCTATTTATAATTAAATCCAGGCTCGATTTGTTTCGGGGATCGATTAATCCTTTTACATTTTCGAATATAAACGCTTTGGGTCTATTCTCTTTTATCACTCTAATTGCATCCAGCCATAATTTACCACGAGGATCCTCAAAACCTTTCATTTTTCCTGCAACCGACCATGCCTGGCAGGGTACTCCACCTACAATAAGATCAATGTCCTCAAAGGGCAATTTGCCTAATTTAGTGATATCTCCTAGCTCTAGTTCTTCATCTGTTTCTAGTGCCCAAAAGTTCTTTTTATATACCTCTATGGCACGTTTATCTATTTCTGAAAATCCTAGGCACTTACCACCCAGTTGTTCAAGTGGGATCCTAAAGCCACCGATACCTGCAAATAGATCCACAAAAGTGAATTTATAGTCACTTCGTGATTCATTATGGATAGTTGCTAATATATGATTAACGCATTCCCTTGCGTTGTTTTTAATATCTTTTTCCCAAAATCTTAACACTTTCCAGTTGGCCTCATTTAAAGCAGTGTTTACTTCGGTATCTCTTAAGACATTTCTTTCTATTTTTGCATCCCAGAATTCAGAATTATTTTTAATTGATCCGGGTGTAAAATTTCGGCCGTGCCAGAAATCACCATCACAAAAAATAGCAATTTGATGTTTGGGGATGATGAAGTCAGGTTTTCCTGGAAGTGGTTTAATAATATGATCAGCTTTGGTAAAGTTTATTTTATGCATTTTCATTGCATTTTCCAGAGTTACTTCAATACCTGTAGAAGAAACAGGCATATTTTGCATAAGAAGAGAAGTATTGGGAGTTGGACCTTGCAATTCGTAGGATTGCTTACCAATAGTTCGAAATTTTCTTGGTGGATATTTTAAATTACTATTCTTCATTTGCGTCCATTGCTCGAAAGACTGGGAAAACAATTTATTATTGAATATAACTTTTTCTATAGGAAAATTGTCAACATTGGATATGCAATAACCCGCTTGATCATATCCCATAATGCAAGAATTACTAAAGATAAATTGAAAACACAAAAAAGCTAACAAATTTAGTGCCAATATAATAAATAATATCTGTGGGGTTTAAAGCTTCCGATCAGTTAAGATCAGTTGATTTTGAATTTGTTATGTACCATTTAATTATTTTAAAAGGATCATTAGTAAAGTCCAGTTTTACTTTCTTTATATCGGCTATGAGCCGGTTCCAGCTAGCTGAATTAAGATTTGGAAATATGAGTTTAATTTCTCTGGGATTTGATTTTTCAAGAGCCTTAATTAACCCAAATATTTGAAAAATTTTATGGGTTCTAAGCTTAGGGTTGTTTAATCTGAGGCTTGCAAGAGAGCTTTATCGTTTTCCCTATAATAATCAAAAAGCGGTTGACTGCTTTTAATTTCATCCAGATAATGTAAAAGTACTTTTTTGGATAGCTTAGGCTTAAATAAGCTTTTTAAAGAGAGATCTGATTTAATTCCCAGCTTTGTAAATAATTGCTTCATTTTGGCACGTTTATTAAGCCGGATTTCCATGCGTAAAACCTCCAGTTTCTTTTTCTTTCGTAACTTTGAGAATAGTTCAAGCTGGATTGTATTGTCTTTCTCTACTGCCCGTTTTTCGCTTTGATTTGCCTTTTCTAAATCTTTTATCTTATCGTAAAAAACTACTTCATAAGAATTACAATGCCATTTAAAGCTATGGCCTTCATTACGATAATCAGTTTGATTGAGATCTAGGCTTATCTTGATATTAGATTCTTTGATCTTACTTATATAGTGATAGGGAGTTAAGCCATCTTTAAGAATAATATTTTTAGAATAATGCAACGCAACTACCGGGGCGCGAGCCAAATCAGCAGGATCAACAATAACCTCCATTTGGCTTAAAGTATCAGATAATTTTTGTAGTAGAGGCTGCAAGTCTTTCCCTTTAAGTTCTTGGAAATTATTGCCATAAAATAGCTTAGGCAAGGAAAGCTCAATTTTTAATACTATATCTAGGGTATTACGTGTATTGGTTCTATAAGATAGTGTAAGCCTGGGCTTATATATACCAGCAAGTAACTCTTTTTTAGTAGGATTTTGTTTGGATTGGATTCCGTGAACGGCACTTGACCTAGTATTAGTGATCCAACGGGCTGATGGCACAAATTTATCTTGATCAGTAATTTTGTACATATCTGAAGAAAGAATTAGAGCTACTGTATCTATCATAGATGCGCTTGAGCCAAAGGGTAGATAATTATTTGTTGTTTAAGATAATCTGCATCTTAGGAAATACAAGATATTTTAATCGAATATTTGAGGAGATAGCTTAATGAATAAGTATATATTTATATTATTGCTTGGCCTTTATTGTAATAGTTTATTTTCGATGCAAATGCCTGAAGGGCATCGGCATTGGCAAATTTCAAATCAGTCGGCACAAGCAATAGTGATATGGTATCCAGCTCCTGGAGGAGCTGGCAAAAGTGTTTGGGAGCGTGAGAAATTAGGCGCAATGGAAGATGCCAAAGATTCCATAATTAGAGCGTCTGGTGCACCTGTGTATATATATACTTTGGCAGGATGTTATTCTATTTATGAAAAAAACAATACGTTAAATGTTGAAAAAGAATCATTAGATGAGAAAGTTTCTAATAGTCCTTCACAGTATCCAATGCACTCAGCCATGGATCTTATTGTGTTAATCAATCCAAATGGTAGCATTTCTATTATTGATAGATTAAGAAAAGAGCACCCTGCTTACTTAAATACTATAACACCGAAAGTAATTGAGTTGATTCTATTGGCATTAGAAAATAAAAACGATAATTTAAAATTATTATCTATTGAGAACTTAAAAGATATTTTAAGGTATACTGAATATCCAACTTTTGGCAATATTCAAGCTATTAAAGATGCGATAGAAAAATCAAACTATTTTAACCGTATGAACTCAATCCAGCAGAGAAGATTCCAGAGAGACATAGATCCGCTCGTAAGGGGTCACTTAGATGCTTTAAAAGCCAAAATCCAAAATGAACTTAGGGCGAGAGATATCGATGGAACTTTGGTTCAAATGCTGCAAGGAGAACTCGGCGGATCCCCTTATCCATTAAATCCTCTTTCTATTGATGTAAAGAAGGGACTTCTGAGTGCAATAAGCAGACTTGAAGAAAATACTGCTCAGCAGCAAGAAATTTTAAGAGCAATGGGCATTAGAAATATTGAGCAATTCATGCAATATGTAAAACAGCTTAAACAAAGAATTGACCAGCATTTGAAAGAGATTTTGCCTTAATTAAAATAGTGATATTTAAATTAAAAAGGGCTCGCAGTTGTTGCGAGCCCTTTTTATATTGCCCTAAGAGGGCGTCTTTTGCTTTTCTCAATTTTGGCTTGTTTGTTTTCTTATCATTTACGCTTATACGCTTATCAATTTGAATAAGCAATGCAACAAAAGCAGAAAACTTCTTACGGTCATTAATATTCAAAACAGGATTCGCTGGAGGGCGAACAACTGCTCTTTTGTTTCTAAGCATCATATAGCTCTCGATCGATGCTCGAGTATCATCATTGTGCTAATTAACATTAGCAATGGTTTAAATAGTAATTATTAGAAGGATTATTTTTTGATTAGCAGAGATTATCTTGCTGCGTGAGCCAAAGCTCTGTTAAAGACGTCAGATGTTTATATCTGAGAAATTTGAAAAGGTTCATGCTGTATCCTCGCTGTCTTAGGGCTTCAATTACAATTGCGGTGAGTATAGGAAGAATTTTTAGAGATGGCAAGAAGAAAATTTGGTTTGTGATTGCTTTATAGCCAAGTTATAATATAGGAATCTTTAAATTTTAGGATTTTACCATCAACAATAATCAATATCATATTTCTGAACCCCATCTCAATTTAATTCCCAGTTTTATATCTCATGGATGGAAAATTAGACTAGTAGGCTCAAGAGCATATCATAGGGATCCCTCTCAAACATTTCAAGATTTCATTGAAGAGCTAGCAATAGGGACTTTGGGACATGATTGGATAAAAAAACAACAAAATCCACCACACATTTTGATTCGGTATGCTAAAAATTACTACTTAAAAAAAAGCAATGGTTCATTGATCGATATAAGAAAAGAAGAAGACGGAAGTTTTTCAGCCAATCTAGGAAACAATGATTTATATTGGCTTCTTTTTTGTTTCGATCTTTTTGTAATTTTGCATAAAAAAGTATTACCTGAAGATTTACTAGAACGTTTAAGAGACCATAAGAAATTTCAAGGCGCTCGTTACGAATTAGCGGTAGCTGCCATTTTTTTAAGAGCAGGCTTTGACATAGAATGGATCGATAAAAATAAGCAAATTGGTAAATCATGTGAATTTGTTGCAGTCCATAAGTCTACAGGGATTAGAGTTGGAGTTGAGGCTAAGAGTAGAAAAAGAAAAGGTACAATTCATGAAGCTCCTGGAGAACATTCAAAACAAGGTATAGCAAATCTTTTAAAAGATGCTGAAAAAAAAAGAACCCCTGGAAATATTCCCTTGGTAATTTTTATAGATATTAATCTTCCATATAAGCTAGAGCCCATCTTCCAAAAACAAATGCTTAGAGAAGTGTTTGGAGCAACTGAGACCCAGCCTGGACATAAAGAGAACTATGCTTGGCTAGTTGTTACCAATTTCGCATTTCATTATGACGAAAAGATATTTGTGCCTGAAAATATTACTGTGTTTCCGTTGGTTAACCCTTGGTTGAATCCTATTTTGAGAGATGCCCTGCAATTAAGCATAAAAAGATATTGTTTAATACCAGAAGAAGTCTAGATTATTTCTACTCTGGTGATTTTAGCTTAAATGCTGAAAACACTGTTTGAATGAATGTTACGCTTATGCTATATTGAATTTGACCGCTTCTAAACGTGTCAACTAAGTTACGCCACTTTTTTTACATCATTAAAAAGTGGTCATATCAAAATACTTTTCATTATGTTCAACGTCATCGAGGCTCTCATGAATAATAAAGAACTTGTTGTTCCGTATAATCTGCAAGCATCTAAAATGGGAATTGGTATGATGGCATTTTTTATTATTTTTTTATTACTCATAACATGGGCGAGCAGCAGCTTACAGATTCTTATTGGTGCTTACTTAACTCGTGTGATTATGATTGCATTGGTGATGCTCAATACTCTTTTTGTGTACGGCCTTTTATATATCCTCTGGCTCATTAATTTTAATAAAAAACCATTAGCAATTTTAAACGCGCAAGGGATATGGGTAAATCATTTTGGCTTAATTGCGTGGAATGATGTTCAGAGTTGTCAGATCTATAATTATCCGCGTACTCCACTTGAAGTGGTAAGTGTTGCAGTTAAAGATATAAAAAAACTTTCACGGCATGCGAGTATTTCCGGAAAGATTACGTTATTTTGGGCTAAGATGTTTCAGTATCCGCCTGTTCTTCTTGCAAATGCTACCGTCGATAATGAAACGATTATCTCATTCGCACAATCGCATATAAAAGAATAGGAATGGAAATTCTATTTTCTGTTTAGATAATTTGATATGTAAGCTCTATCTCTTTCTATTTAACAATAATACATTACAATTGATTGAAAAACTTGAGGATTTATGAAATTATTTTACTTCCTAATGTTGTTCTCAAATACTTTTTACTGTACGACTATAGAACAGATAAAAATGATTAAGCATAAGAAAGAGCTTAAATTATCTAAGCTTGGAAAAAAAATAGTCGAGAAACATGAAGATATAGAGCTACTTGCAAAAAAAATGATTTCTATATCACGTACAGAAAGCGAGAGCTTTACGCCAGAGCAATCTGAAGAATATCACAAATCAATCATGAGTTTTGTTAAGAGATTTAAAGAGAGCAAAAGTATAAATGGCTTATTGTTACCCGAACTATTAAAAGAGGCAAAATATGCTGATCATCCAACGGGATATGAATTGAATGCTGTAAAATTTTACCTTATTCATATGATTAATGAGTATCGATTATTAAAGCATCTAATAAAAAAATATGAAAAATTGTCTGATGAAAGGCATGACGTCAACCAGCAATTAATCGCGGCAGATCCTCAAGTAAAATAATTATAAGCCATTTTTAAAATATTTTACTTAATAGAATGAGCTGCCAAATATAAACTCAAAGCGGTTAAAATGTCAGGCAACGCCAAGACTTTAACTGCATTCTTTTTCATCAGTAATTGTGCAAGTTTTTGTGTGTTCAATTTCGATTTAAAGGTAATATCAGAATTTTCGATCTGTTGCGATTGTAATAGATCTTTTAATGCCAGGATAAATGCTTTTTTTTGTGGATCGACAATTGTTGCTTTTAGATATTCGATTGCAAATACTTTATCCTGAAGTTTTTTATAGAGTTCTTCGGTGAAGCTCAAATAATTACCTTTGTAGGTGATTCGCTTATAATCTTTCCAATATAACAGCGCTTTTTTACAGTCATTTTCATAATTTTTTACTGATCCTGCATGTAAAAGCACGATATTTGATATGCCGATACCAAAATAAAATACCAGCTCTTTCATTGCATCATGAAAACGTATTGCACAAATGTTCTCTTCAAGTACTATGCATTCAGAATATATCCCGATTCTGACCATGGCTAATTTATGAAAAAATTGCGTTTGACCGGATGACGATAGCTGATTCATAAACTCAATCACCGGGCATTGTGCCTGAGGATTGCAGTAGATATTTACATTTTTAATCTTCATGCTCTTAGTTAAAACTAAGATATGATTAAATAGCAAGAATTTATAACGTGGATGTTATTGAGGAATTTTAGCCATTAATTGTACCATCATCATTTACATATTGAAGGCTGCGGGCTAACCGCTTTCTTCCTTGTTGCAGATGGGCTGGTTTATTATTCCAGCGGTCTAAATCAATAGAGTTTTTAATAGATAATGCGCGGGAAGATGAAACTTGCCATTCACAACCTTGATCATCTGCCTCAGAGCTTTCGTCATTAGAATCATCAATAGGCGCTGGTGATGAGGCTAAATATCTATTTCTAAACATCTCCTGGCGTGTTCTCTCCCCACCATCTCTCATGAGGTTTCTAAGCTGGTTAGGTCGTGGCATAGCTGGTATTTGTACATGGTTACTCATTAAACTGGTTTGGGTAAGAGGAACAGATTGTCGCAATATCATTTTTAATGCCTGAGGTGTTTTAAAATATGCATGACCTTCACGAGAAATTTCTTGAAGGTGCGCCCCAGTAGCAGGATTTACTGGAGTTCCTATGCGAGCTTTTTTGGTCATTTCGCATGATTGAGTAGTGAAAAAAGTTATCAGTAGTAACAAAATAATAATCATTTTTTATTCTTTGTAAGATTTTTAAAATTGTATTTATTTTTGATTTTCAATAAGAAATATACATTTAATATATCGATGCGTCAATGTATTGCTTGATATAAAGCAGTTGCTTGTAATTACAATCTTCTCTTTCAAGAAGTATAATCCTTATAGCTCTTCCTAGGTTAAAAGCGGTATGCTTTACCTGCTATTACCTAACTTAATGTCTTTGGCAGAGCAGGTACATTTATTTAAGAATAAAGAGATTATTGTGGGAACGATTGGATCGGGATTAACAAATATTATCTTTTATAGTTCCGGAGTAACAATATTCGAGCTCAATCAAACCGATGACGCGATCTGGAATCTGTCTTACTTATTGGGATTGAATAATAATCATTGTGTCTCACAACAAATTGTAATAGATGAACGAGAAAGCGAGTATGACACAACAGTATCTCCTCTACTGTTGCAGTCGATATTATTACACGCTATTGAATGAGTCTTATTTTTCAAATATTTTTTCAATAAACCCGGCAAAAAGGTATGCAAGAGCAAACGCAAAGACTATGCCGATTGTAATATTATTAATAATTACTATCTCAATACCAAAGAGGTTGGCAACAAATTGAACGACAGCAGCAAATCCAATTATTTCTCCCAGCCCTGCAAAAAAATGTTGTTCGTTTTCATTAGTGAAAATAAACATTATGAAAACTCCTTTGAAAAAATGATATTCAAAGTATAAGTAAGATCTTTTTTAAAGTAAAAAATCAGTTATCTTTAACAGCGGTATGCTCAATATATTAATAATGGAACAAAAAATGAAATATAGCGCGCTCTGGTTATTTTTAGCGATTTTTCAACTTGATGGAATGGAGGTTAAAAAAGATGGTAAAAGAATTCATGATGATTTGATGGAATTGGTCGCTTTAATTGGAAAGAAAAAAAAGAAAAGAAGGGAGCCTGATTCTTTAAGTGCTCATGTATCTGGAATAACAAGTATGCCAACTACGTCTGTAATAGAGCCAGTTGCTAGTCTGACAGTTAGACGTGGTTATCATACGGATTTTTCAGAAGCATATGGGATTAAATTTGAGCGAATAAAAAATGCTCCGGGAGAGCGCTGTAAATATATATGTCTTGAATGTAGCAAAATCGTAACAAATCATAAACCACATGCTATAGGGCATAGTGCACAAAGGCCCTATGTATGTGATTGTGGGAACTCATATAAACAAAGTGGGCATTTAGCAACTCATAAAAAGACCTGTTCAGGTAATCGATCGCAGCAAAAAAAGGCAGCGCCTCTAGGGTCATTGGACCTGTTATCCTCTGAGTCAGAAGAATTTTCAGAAAAAGAAGATGAGAATGATTAAGACAGTTTTTATGATTGTGCCAGCAAGTATAATAACAAAATATTAACGATGACAATAACCCATGCAATGCTGTAGCAGGTCCATTTGACCAAAACATTATTTGCAAATCTTCCCATGATTTCTCTGCTGCTGGTGAATTGGATGAGCGGAAAAACTGCAAATGGAAGCTGTAAACTTAAAATAACTTGGCTTAAAATCATCATTCCTGAAAGGCAGCATTCGCCAAACCAGATGATTCCTAAAAGCGCAGGAATTATAGTAAGAAGTCTGCCAATTAAGCGGCGTAGCCAGACCGGTAAGCTAAAGTAAGTAAATCCTTCAAGAATAATCTGTCCGGCAAATGTTCCGGTTAACGTAGAGTTTTGTCCTGAAATTAAAAGTGCCAACGCAAATACAAAACTAGCAACCCCGGTGCTTAATAAAGGGGTGAGTAGGTAATAAGCATCTTGAATTTCCGCGACCGTGTGCATGCCATGTTTATAAAAGGTAGCTGCCGAAACAATTAAGATCGCGGCGTTTACAAAAAAAGCAAACGTGAGCGCTATGCATGAATCGAGTGCTACATAAAATATCGATTTTTTTTTATGGAGATCATTGCCTTCTGAATCATTTTTCACGAGTGCAGAATGCAAATATAAGTTGTGAGGCATAACAGTTGCACCCAAAATGCCGATTGCTAAATAGAGCATCTGTTTGTTGTGCAAAATTTCATGAGTAGGAATGAGTCCATATACTATTCCTGCCCATGATGGATTGGCAAGAAATATAATGGTAGCAAAGCAGAAGAAAATTACGGCGATCAGTCCGGCTACCAGTAGTTCAATATATTTCATATGTCTGCCGGTCATTAGTAACAATAAAAGTACATCTGCTGCGGTGATACAAACTCCAAAGGCTAACGGTATGCCAAATAATAATTGGAGTGCAATTGCAGAGCCGATGACTTCAGCTAAATCAGTGGCAATCACCGCGCATTCGGCTAACACCCAGAGCGTATATGCGATCGGTTTTGGATAATAGTCTCGGCAGGCGCGTGCCAGATCTTTACCGGTTACGATACCTAATTTAAGCGCGCAATATTGTAGTATCATCGCCATAAAATTAGAGATCAAAATAACTGACAATAAGGTGTAACCAAACTGTGCGCCACCGGCAATATCAGTCGCCCAGTTGCCTGGATCCATGTAGCCAACGGCCACGAGATAACCGGGGCCGGCAAATGAGAAAAAACGTTTAATAAAGCTAAAAGCTTTAGATATTAAAGAAGTATTCATATTTTAAGTATAGCGATTTTATAGAAATAAGATGCTCAAAAATAATGAGGATTAAAACCCTGAATAATCATATAAAAATAGCAATTTTAGGTTATATTTAACAACAGCAATTTTAAGTAAGGAAAAAAATGAAAATAGTATATGCTTTATTGATAATGGTTCCCAGTGCAATAGTTTCAATGAGTTCCGCTGTATTAAATTCCTATATCGTGCCGGGTGAAGTAAAAAGCCCTGGTTTGAATATTACCACAGAGCAATTACGTGCCATTAAAAGTGAAAAACAATTGCAAAATTGTGGTATTTTGAAATCAATAGTTATTCGTCCTGAAACCAATAAGCGTACGATGCTTTCCTTAGCGTTAATAACCAAACAAGGGTTGGTTGGAGATAAAGGATGTCCAGCTGATTTTGCATATTCATCTTTGGTTGCACTCTCTTTAATGCGATCGGATGTTTCTGATGCGTTAGGTGGTGCGCATATTCCGGGTGACAATCTTCATGTTGAAGGTATATCGCTTTCAACTGAATCATTGAATCCGGGGGATTTGATTATTATTACTGAACCAAATGACAGGCATAAGATTAAGGTCAGTGGTTTAATGACTCATGTTCCGCATACCGGATGTGCACGTCTTGAGGCGCGGGTTGGAACAAAAGCATTTCGATTTATTAATAGAATGGGAGAATTTGAAGATGAAGAAAATCAGCTTAAATCTCATGATGGTCAACCATTAGATGGACCACAACAACGTCTGCGTGGAGTGTTTTTAACGGTACTGCAAGATGGTATACCATCTGTTGGAGATCGTGTCTTTATTATAACTGGCCAGGAAAAAGATGAATATATTACAAAGCTGGGCTTAAGCGAGTTTTGCAAAAAAGCTCTTGAAGAAAGTCTGTTGGCAAAAGAAAAGTTTAGAGTTAAAGAAGAGCTGAAAAAAAGAGCGCATCGAAATGCGTATCTGCGTGAAAAAGCTGCAGCGAGGGTAACTGAATAACACGCAACGTAATAAATTCTTAAGTATTTTGTTGTTATTTCATCAAATAAGAATGGGCTATGATCTAGAGCTAAAAATGTGAGAAGCGATTCGTAATGAGCTCTATTTTCGGCTATATTAAAAGATAAATAGTTCTTTTTACTTAATCACGAGGTTGCGCATGAAATTTTCGCATGTTTTGTTACTGTTGAGCTTTAATTTTCTTTCATCAGTGAGTGCCGAAGGTGTTTATAAAGCCGAGCTTGAAAAATTTGCTAAATCTTCTGTGCGAACGGAAATAATGTTTTCAGATGAAGCTCCATTAGGTCTGCCTCAAATTAATAAAGAGATTGAAATTTATAAACTGTTGACTCCGGCGCAGCGATTAATAAGATTTGTTTTTTTAGGTTTCAATCCGGTTATCGTTACAGCGGAAAATATGCCGCAACTATATACTTACATTAGTGATTTTGTGCATGCGAAACAATATAGCGATGCCAACGGTTTTTATTGCGCCAGATAAAGGTTTTTTTAATGCAGCGGCCCAAAAATTATTTGTGAGCACCGGTGCAATTATTATTGGTAAGGATATTATAGACCAAACGAATGATCGTCAGATTGAGGCGATTATAGCGCATGAGATTGGGCATATTAAACATAACCATGTTAATAAAATTTTAGCATTATCCCTCGCTGGTGTATTTGCAATTAATGCGGCTAAAAAATATTTAATGACTCCGCGTTATTTCAAAACGCACAATGAAGCAATGATTCACGGTCTGATAGATGGTTATTTGACTGCCGTTTATGCGGGAATTATCGCTTCTTTTATCATTAATAAAAGATTTGAAAAAGAAGCAGATCAATTTGCATGTGAAAATGGTAAAGCAGAAGGTATTGCAGAATTTTTTGAATATTTGCAGGAAAAAGAACATAAACAAGATGAGCAGTTTGAAATAACTCATCAAGCACTTACCGATAGCAAGTCATCGTTAGAGTTGGGAGACTATTATTCCTTAAAGCTAACGTATGGTTTATCTAAAGGGTTACATGTGCTCAATAAAGGATTTAAATGGTTGTACCACTATACTCCTTATGGTGCTCACCCTGCGCCTAAATATCGCGTAGCAGCAGCTCAAGAATATTTAAAACATGTTGAAGCTCAGGTGGCTGATGGTGATCAAGCGGTAGGGCATACGCAAGAAATAACTTTAGATGATTCAATTGCAAGTGATAAAAATTAATTTTTTGATAATATCAAAGCCCGGTAGAAACGACCGGGCTTTTTTATGCTTTATTCAAAATTAGATTGGTATTTGTGCACAAGCAGAACGTGGTGTGATATCACTTTATTTATAAAAGGTTGTTGTATGAAGAAATTATTAATCTACTTACTTATGATTATCAGCAATATCATCTATCCTGTGTCAAAAATTGAACTTCAAAATCTTTTAAAACAACCACACCCATTTTCATATGACCTTGGAATAAAAGTGATGCCAGGAAAACAAACAAATTCGGGTGTCACTATTTGTTGCCATGGGTATGGCAGTAGTTGCCAAATTGGGGAAGTTGTTCATTCGTTTAAAGCGATTCCTGATCATATTGTGAGTTTTAATTTTCCGGATTACGATTGCATTCGGCGAAAAATGACGGTAGATCAAACGGTTTTTGGCAAACCGGAAGAGATTATGCCGGTGCTTTATCTGCTCAAAAGATTAGTGATTGATGGTGGTGTTGATGCGGTAAGTCTTTATGGATTTTCTGCCGGTGGTGGTGCCATTATTAATGTGCTTTCATTTTTAAATCAAACAAATCAAGACCAAGCGCTTAAGAAAATTGGAATCGATGCGGAAAGCAAAAAGAAGATCATTGCAGCGCTGCAAAGAGGAATCATCATTTTGGATTGTCCGTTAAAATCTATGGATGAAATTGCTGCTTTTAGGCCCGGTAAAGATATGGATATTTTATCCAAGCGTTATCGCGATAATAATATGCGCCCCATTGATTCCATAGCATTACTCAAAGGACTTGATTTGACGATACTTATTCACTTTCAAAATCCGGATGAGATGATTGGCAATACCGATGATCGATTATTTATTGAGCGTTTAAAAACTACTAATACAGGCAAAACATATTCAGTAATTGCAAATGAGGGTGGCCATAATACGTATCACAAATCTTTGTGGCATGAATATAAAAAAATCGTAAAATAGTTTACTTGGTTATTATATTTATATATATATTCAAGTAATAATTTAACTTCAGTGAGGATGTATGAAAAATATTTTTAGTTTACTACTACTTCTTGTTTTCTTAGCGCCACAAGTGATTAAGGCTAACGCAAAAAACGAAGGCCATACGTTAGGCCACTATATTGTTCATACCGTTGTTCAAGGAGTTGGCGGGGCTACGATCGCAGGAGCTGCAACGTTAGGCACGGTCGCGGGAATAGGGCTTACTTCAGCTGCTCCTCGTGATCCATTGGTGGCATGTGCTGGTCTTGCAACCATATTGGGATCAATAGGTGGCGGTGTATATTCAATATATCGATTGCCGCAATGGACCGATAGATACTTTTTAGGGTATGAGCATGAGCGTAACGGCACGCAAAACGCAATCTGCTTTTTGTCTAAATTTTTTCTTGCAGGATGGCCCGTTGGCGTTTGGGCAGGAGAATTTTTTGCTCATCTTGATGGTGTTGCAGACCAAAGTTAATTTTTAATCGATACTCTCTATCGATTCATTCTTTAAAATCTTAAATAGGGATTGTATGAACAGTATAATCCCTGTTACTTTTTTAATAGGGAAAATGTTTCGGGAGCCAATATGAAGATTTTTTTGAGAGCATGTATGCTTTTTTGGTTTTTAGCGGTGTGCGCCATGCAAGAAAATGATCAGGAAGATATCTCACTAGCAGAACTTGTACAGGAAATATTTAGCGATTATGACAAGCATATTAAAGATAAAGAATCAGAATTTAGAGCTGCAGTGATCCACTTGTACCGCAATTGTCAAAAACAAGAACGGGTTATTCCATCTCTTAAAAGATTCTATGATGAAATTGCGAATAGAATTACTGATCAAATGGTGGACTTAAGTGTCGATATTTCTGAAGAACGTCAGAATGAAATTATAGCAAGCGTGCCGTTTTATTATAAAAAATATTGTACCAAGAAAACATTTAATAAGCATTATGAGCGATACTTACTAACTAAAAAAACTAAAAGTGATGAGTATGTAAATCTAAAATAGTTAAAAGGAGTATGTTATGCCGTACAAAGTAGGAAAAAAGACTAAAACTAAAGGGTTTACCATCTTAAAGTTTGAGAATGGAAAATGGCAAGTGATAGCTCATTCTATGACGCGCAAAAATGCGGAAGCAAGTATTCGTGCACGCCATATGGGTGCTCATAGAAAAAAGTAAGGCTAATATTTTAAAATAAATACTCCTACGATAAAGAGCATTTATAATAGGAGTTTAGTTTTAAAGGCGATGGATAATTATTCAATATCCATTGAGTCATCGTTAGAATCAAGAACACCTTTTTCTATTGGGCACTGATTTCTTAAATTCCAATCGCGATCAGCGCAATAGCAGTGATGGCCTAACTCATCTTTTTCAACCCAGATTGGTTTATCGGTTGGTTTTTTATCACGCGGGCCACATTTTACTGAACAATAACATTGGCACTTTGGATTGTTTTTGCAAGAGATTTGATTGGTGCAACGAGGTTTGCCTGCAGCAGGTTCAAGTGCTGCCGGTGTTACCGGTTGCCATTCAGCCATTTTTGAATCAGTTACCGCTGATAATGAAATAACTGATACAATCGCTATAAAAGCTATTAAAAGGTTATTTTTAAACATAAAAAAGTACTCCCTAATTTATACAACCCTTAAGGTAGCAAAATAGAGGGCAAAAATGCAATAGTTTAGCCAAAAACATGAAAAATAGTTAAAGTGCTCGCTTATTGTCCGGCTGCGCTTACTTTAGAGAGGGCTATTTTAGCTAGAAACTGAGGAATGCGCCGGTAAAGCAGTTTGCCAGCAGCGAGGGTGGCAGCAGCAACTAAGCCATATTTTACTATTTCGTGCTTTGCTTCTTTTGCGCGCAGTTCTTCATGCTGTTTTCTAAATTGTTCTGGGTCCGGTTGATAGTGAGCTAAATCAACTTCTTGCCGAGAGTTAGGTAAGATGCCATGTTTTGCCAAAATAGTGGTGAGTACTGGTTTAAATTCATAATTACCTTGCAAAATATGTAGATGATCTCGCCCTTCGCACGATATAAAATAGGTATTTTTATTTCCATTTTTGTGTAAGCCATAATAAAGAGCGCACGCATCGTTATAAGAAAGCTGTAGATCATCTTTAGAATGAATTATGACAATAGGTTTGTTCGTATTGACAATATGTTCAATGGATTTAATTGCTTGCTTGCCGCCGGGCCAATATCGGGGGAAAATTGCTTTTGCAAAATAGGGATTCCAGTAATTTGCAGCAGGAAGGTCGGTTACCCATCCATATTTATTAAGTCCAGGTAAATTTCTCATCGTATGACGAATTGCACTATTGCCGCTTGCTAATGTTGCCTCAAGGACTAATGCTTTAATGTGATCGTGAGATGTAACATGTCCTAAATAATTTAATGCAGTTGCAGTACCTTGTGAGGTTGCATAAATAAGTCCATTATCGCTGGGATTTTCAGCGATTGCTTTTTCTAAAAGTGCAATGCACTGATCTTGTCCAAGATCAATATGGGGAAATCGTGGTGTAGCAACGGGAACAACATTTAAGCGTTTATCTTCAGGAATATCTTCAATTGAACTGTTCATCAATATTTGATCGATGTAGGGAGATCCACTGCCGCGCCAATTTTGGCCAGGAATAGAATAAATAGTGAGTTTTTTAGGAGCTTCTGATGCGCAAAGATTTAATACCAGAGCAGTACAAATAACAATAAATATTTTATGCATAAAATCTTACATGCTTAACTTTTAAGATATTTTTTGTTCTTTAGTTTAGCAGGTAATAGGCAATCGTCAGTATATTTTTCATATCCTTTGCCGTAGTTCAAATCTTTCATCAATTTAGTTGGCGCATTTCTAATGTTTAAAGGTATGGGTAAATTGCCGTGCAATTTTTAACATCATCTGCCGCTTCAAAATAGTCATGGTACGATGATTTATTGTGAGTAGCTTGCGCTAGATAGCAAACTCCATAAAGACAAGTTAGTGGCGCATTAAGGACAGTTATCCTTTTACACCCAATATGTGGCGGTCACGTTCTGCTTTTTGTGCTAAGAACTGTTTTTCAGTTTCTAAAAGAGAAGCAATTTTGGCAAAAGTAGTTTGAGCGGTATCTGGTCCTAGAATTTGATTATCAGCATTTTCTTGTAGTATTTTTCCTGAATGTCTTAGAATTTTTCCTTCTAAATCGGTTGTTTGAGTAGCGATTATATTTCCCATGCGATATTCATGCACATAGTGATTGCATTCATTCTGGTAGGATATTTCTTTAATGCCAAAAAGATCTTCCATGGATTGCATGCGCAGAAATACAAAGATAAATGCAAGTGTGATCTCTTTCATAGGCTTTACCTTTGAATACTTAATAAACTAAAGAAATACTATCATGAGAAGATTCTTTTTCTAGTCTTTCATCATCCCGTATGTTACCATTCCCAATTCGGCTCCGGATTTTGCTCCATAATATTGCAGGATTTGCGCTGCCCTTTGTTTGCCATAGAGATTTGCAAAATCAAGTGCGGTCCCGACCCCACAGTTAAGATTTGGGTTAACATGATCGCGCAGCAGAATTTTTAGTAATTGTAAATTGTCGTTGGCGATTGCCTCTATTAACTTTGCACGACGCGGGGAAATGTTTGGACTCTGTTGAGCATTTATGCCTGAGATTATGCATACAAGTATCATAATTTTTTTCATAATTATTCGCTTTTTTTTACCTTGTGTTTATTCACTTTTTATATTATGTTTTTCCCCGTTTGTTTTAAAAATATATTTAAAGGGAATGTATGAAAAAAATACGTTTGTTATTATTTTCAACGATTATTGCCAGCATGCTCCATGCTGAGGTGGTAATTGTTGAAAAAGGATACAGCTATGATGATGTTCTTTTGGTGCCTCAAAAGTCAACCGTTGGATCACGCAAAGATGTCAGCACCAAAACAAAGATGACCAAAAATATCTGGTTAAATATGCCGATTGTTAGTTCAAATATGGACACGGTAACGGAGTCTACGATGGCGATTGCCATGGCTCAAATGGGTGGCATTGGTATTATTCATCGATTTAATACGATAGATCAACAAGTTTCAGAAGTAAAACGGGTTAAGCGTTATCGCAATGCCGTAATTCCAAATCCATTATGCATTCAACACGATGCAACCCTGGGCCAAGCGCGTTCCTTAATGGCGGAACATGGCATTAAAGGCCTTTTAGTTATCGATAAAAATAATGTATTAGTTGGAATTCTTACTCATCGTGATACGCGCTTCCATCCGGAAGATAGTCGTTTAGTCAGTGAGTTTATGACTCCGCTGGATCGATTGATTGTCGGCGATCCTGATATTTCAATTGCGCAGGCAAAACAATTAATGGTGGAAAATCGTATTGAAAAGCTTCCGCTTGTTAATCCCGATGGCACTGTTGCCGGTCTTATTACCAGTAAAGATATTTATATTAAAGCCGAATATCCTTCTGCTTCAGTTGATGCGCAGGGTCGATTATTAGTGGGTGCAGCGATTGGGGTGAAAGATGATTCTATTGATCGTGCCGCTGCATTAGTTGAAGCGGGCGTTGATGTATTGGTTATCGACATTGCACACGGGCATTCAGATTTAGCAATCAATACCCTCAAAAAAGTAAAATTAAAATTTCCGCATGTTGATGTTGTTGCGGGTAATGTGGCAACGGCGCAAGGGACTATTGCATTGATTGAAGCGGGAGCAGATGCAGTAAAAGTTGGCATTGGGCCCGGATCGATTTGCTCTACTCGTATTGTTAGTGGTAGTGGCTATCCGCAATTGAGTGCTATTATTAATTGTGCGCGTGCAGCTGATGCGTATGGAGTACCGGTGATGGCAGATGGTGGGATTAAATTCTCTGGTGATATTACCAAAGCAATTGCTGCAGGTGCCTCAACGGTAATGTTAGGAAGCTTATTGGCAGGCACCGATGAAAGCCCGGGCTTACCATTTGTTAAAAATGGCAAAAAGTTCAAAGTTATTCGCGGCATGGCATCATTTGGTGCAAATTTAGGCAGAACAAGTGATAAGAAAGCGACCGAATATGTTGCAGAAGGTGTTGAAGCACTAACGCCTTACAAAGGTAGTGTTGCTGAATGCGTTCATCAATTAGTGGGTGGCTTATATTCCGGTATGAGTTATTGTGGAGTTACCAGCATTCAACAGTTGCGCGGAAATGGATTGTTTGTTGAGATAACATCATCCGGAATCCGTGAAAGCCATCCCCATGATGTGCAACAACTAGCATAACTGACACTTAAAATATAGCGGTGGGCGTGTCTTCGGGCACGCTTTTTTATTGAATTGCCGCAAGGATATTTGCTAAGGTAATTTAAACTGATGGGATAATTTTTAATAATTAGGGGTTTTATGAGTAAACAAATATCGATTAAAGACTCTGCTTTATTTGCCGTTAATGGTGTGGTTTCGCATCCATGGTATTTCGTTAAAATGTTTATTTATTGGCTCGCGTTTGCATCCCTTCTTGCAGCAGGTTTAATTGTAATGCTGGTTGCGTTAGGATTCGCTCTTAATCCATTAGAAATTCACACAATTGAAGAAGTTAAAAATGTAACTATTAACGGAACCGGGTTTACTATTTGGCTCTTTATTTTTTTTGCCTCATTTATTTACTTTCTGGTATCTATTTATTTTGTGCCATTAAAATTGCTCTTATCGTTTAATCCTCGTTATGTGCCTGTCTTTACCTTTGGAAGTTTTTTTACCGCGCTTGATTTAAAGACGGTTTTTAGATTATTTAGTGCAGTGTTTATTTTTGGAATTATTGTTGCAGTTGGTTTAATTTGTTTTATTGTGCCGGGCATATATTGTGCCGTAAAGTTTCAGTGGGTTTTTTATTACATTATTAATGATCGCAATGGTGTTATGGAGAGTTTAGAAAAAAGTTATGCCAGAACAACCGGACATTTCTGGCAACTTCTTGGAATTGATATTATCTCTGCGATAATTATGGGCACATTTTTATTGATTCCGGTTGGCTATTTGATGCGTATTCGTGCCTTTTCAAAAGTAAATTAAGCTTTGATAAATTTGCGTGCCATTAAGCTCAGCATTACTAATGACCAGCCATTAAAAATTAAATCGATTCCCATGAAAAGGCCGATAATATAAAGTCCAGAGTACGGCCATTCTGCAAGAATCATAATGCCTAAAATTAAGGTTAAAAAACCACTTAATAATACCCAAAACCAATTTGGCATATGTTTTACTGCCGCTAAAATAATACGGGTTGTGCCGGATGCGATAAATAAGAATGCAAGCAACAGGGTCAAGACACTTGCTGCCATCATCGGTTTTGCAATCGTTAAAATGCCGGCAGTTAATGAAAGTAATCCAGCGACTAATTGTAAAAAGAATGCGGTCCATGCGCGTGCATACAATGCATGACCAAATTGAATGAATCCGGCAAAGATTAAGATCCATCCAAAGACCGCAACGGTTGCAATCGTTGAATACACCCCATAGTAAATTGCTACTGAACCCAAAACAAGCAGTGCAATTCCTAAGCCCATTAAAAGCCCTGCATGTGATCTAAAATCTGATAATGTAGAAGCCATTATAAAACTCCTTTAAAAAAGATTGATAAATAACACACAAACTCTAGTGTTTTACCTCTCTTTTTGTAAAGGGTTTATGCGCAATAGTGCTTTTTAATAGAATGATTGAAGATTGTGGGGATAATCGTCAATTGATGGGAGAATATTATGAAAGTATATATGACAGTATTGTTACTGTGTGTAACATCCTATTTATATCCGATGCAATCACCCGGACGTGAGAAAGAAGGAAAGCTCACTAATTCTCAACATATTAGAAGATCATCTAAAGGACTTAACATACTCCAACGTCCTGTTTCCGGTTCGCCGACTTCATCACCCAGCAATTCAAAGATAGAACATAAAAGTCCTACCATATCTCCAGAAAAAGCAACAGAAAAAAAGGGATCTGAAATTAGAAGGACTTCTGCAGCTCAAATCGAACAGAGTGTTGAAGCATTTGCTGGCTCGGGAGTTACTGAACAAGATCTGCAAGAATTGTTAGAAGAGGCAAATAAGAAAGCGTTATATTCGCGTGATGAGCATGATACGTTGCTTAAAAAGATTTTGGATGCAAAAGTAAGTGGAGCGTCTGCCGCACGTCATAAAGCGGCACTTGCCTTATTTGAAAGTGCAAATGCACAAGTTGATATTGCAATTGGTAATGTGAAAGCATTTGAGCTCTATAAGAATCCGACTGAAGTAAAGCTTGCTTTACTTGCTGTTTTACGAGCGCGTGGACTGGCATCGTATGCTATTGCTAAAAAAATATGTGCAATGAATCCAAAAAAATACGATGATTGGTGCCGATATGAAGAGGAAACTGATCCGGCTAAAATTGAATTGGATGCAAAGATCAAAGCATTTTTTAGTACTAAGGCAATTACTGAAGAGATGAAAACGCGTGAACTACCTATGTCACCGATTCAACCATAAATTTTATAATTTACGTTTAAACTTCTTTTCGATCTCATAGATCGGTAAGTTCCAACCGGTCGGTCTGCCATGCGGACAGGTGAATCTATTTTCGATCTTTTGTAAATCAGATAGCAACTGATGCATTTGTGTCATGGTTAAGATATCGCCTGCTTTGACTGCCGCTTTGCACGCCATTTGTGCATGCAATTTTTCATTTACCTTTTTATAAAAGAGATCTTTATCCAGCTTTTGATGTTCAGTGATCCATCCAATTGTTTGCCGGATCAATTCCTGCATATCAACTTCTTTTAAATGCATCGGAATTGCGCTGATAGTAATCTGATTGCTTCCAAATATTTCAAGTGCGATGTGATTGTCAGCAAAAATCTCTAAATGATTCTCAAGAATCGTTAATTCATCGCTGGTAAAAGTAATAATTTGAGGAAATAGTAACTGTGTCGTAGCAACATTCTCAAAACGGACAGAAAACTGTTCATACAAAATACGCTCGTGTGCTGCGTGCTGATCAACTAAAAATAAGCTGTCTTCTTGCTCAATTAAGATGTACGTTTTATGAAATTGGCCGATAATCTGATACTCAATTGCTTCCTGAGTTTTCATTTCCTGTACAATCGAATGCTGCGTAACTTCAGGTTGAATAAAAGGTTCTGCGATAAACACTGGTGCTGAGGGGGCCGGTAAGCGTGATTCAAAAGGTATTGGTGGCACAAATGCCGGTTGTTCAAAGGCATTCATATATCTTTGTTCATTTGGTGCAAACCGATAGCTGGATGGTGGCGCTGTAATAGTAACATTTTTTTGTAATTGGGCAGAAAGGTTAGTTTCAAGTGCTTTCTTGACCATATCAGTAATCACATTTTCTAAAATGCGCGGATGCAAGAATTGCACCTCTTCTTTGCGCGGATGGATATTTACATCAACTTGAGCCGGGTCAATAGCAATTGAAAGCGCAGCCATCGGAAATTTATCTGGTTGCAGCACGTTCATATACCCTTTAAGCAATGCTTTGCTGATATTATGATTTTTAACCCAGCGTTTATTTACAAAGAAAAAGAGTGCCGAGCGATCATAGCGAGAATACGTGTGATTTGAAATCATACCTGTTATACGTATGCCATTTGACTCAACATGTACCGGGATTGTTTGAGATGCAATAGTATGATCCCATAATTGTGCAACCCGTTGACTCATATCAGCGGTAGCCGGACAGTTAAAAACTAAATTATTTTCGTGATACAACTTGAAATGTACATTCAAGTAATCAAAACATAATGCTTGAAAAAGGAGTTGAATTTGGCGCCATTCAGTATCATTCGTTTTTAGAAATTTTTTTCGCGCCGGAACATTATAAAAAATGTCTGTAATACTAATATCTGTTCCTACTAATCCCGGGGTTTGCGTTTGTTCAAGAATGACGCCATTTTCTAAATATAATTGTGTTGCGCATTCTGCCTCCGGCTCTTTAGTAATTAATGTTACTCTACTCACCGAGCAGATGCTTGAAAGTGCTTCACCGCGAAATCCAAAGGTAGCCAATCCATGTAAATCATCAACACGGGTTATTTTGCTGGTTGTGTGATGTTTAAAACACAATAATGCATCTTCAGGACTCATACCATGGCCATTATCAACAATTCTAATAAGTGATTTGCCCGCATCTTCAATATAGATTGAAATAGCAGTAGCACCCGCATCTAAAGAATTTTCAACTAATTCTTTGACGATATTGGCAGGGCGTTCGATAACTTCACCGGCGGCAATTTTTTGAATTTCTTGAGAAGAAAGCTTTTTAATGCGGATCATTGATGTATTCTTTTGATAACGGTACAGTGTTTTTAGTAGTATGCCACATTTTAAAAATAGTAGTAATTATGAAAAGAATAATACTTTTTGGTTTGACGATTTCTCTTACTGGTACTATCTATGCTATGGATAAAAAAACAGCTCCGATTGCGGCATATTTAATGTCAGTAGTGAATGCAACATCTAAGGATTTTCGGATCAGCTACATGTTTGAATGCCCTGAGGATCCTAATAAATTAAAACGCAAACCATTGTATGTGGTTCCTCCGCGCACGCAAAAAATCTTCGAAAAAGATTTACCAGCTAAACAGATCAAAATGTTAAAACTTGATTCACGTGTGCTGCCGGAAGCCTACTATTTATTTATTGAAAATTTATACGATGAAAACGACGGCATATATCTCCAGATTTCTCGTTATGAGCGAGATACAAAAGCTCTTATCCTAGGAGAGCTCAAACAAAAGATTCATCATGCGAATATGCATTCAGCACCAATTTTAGAAACGTTAGAACCTTTTGATCCCAATATAGGCTCAACCACTATGGTATCGATTATTTTCGATGATGAAGTATTAAAAAATTTAAAAGTGCAGTTTAGCTCAAGGGCAGGAATAATACAATAATTATGCTACTTTTTGCAACATGCTATTATATTTAATATTTTTTGCAGTTTAGTTTTTCGCGGAGCTTCAAGCTGTTGCGGTTCAGAATTTGCTAGAGCGCGGGGAGTGTCTCTTGTTTCTTTAATCGCTTGGCTCCAGGTGATTTTCCCTTGTTGTGCCGGATCAATTGCATACTGCTTTGTATGATATTTAACAAATTGGCAAATAGTAAGAAAATTTTCACTATTAACCAATCCAAAGCCTTTTTCATTTCGTTGTGCTTTTAAGGCATGCACCACATTTAAATGTTCTTGAATTTCGGTAAATAATTGTTTCTTTTCTTCATGGTTGGGCTGATGATGAAATGCGTGTATGAATTTGGTGATAACTTCACAATATAATGTTTCTACTTGGTCAAATTCATTTGCAGAACATTCACATCGAGGGTTATCAATAATTTTAGTATGGTAGCTTTTTGCAGCGCTTAATAATAATTGTCCGCGCTGATAATCTTCACGCGCTTGATTACTGTCTTGCTCAAGGGTTTTTGAAGGAATCATTACTGATTGGCGTTGAGATTTACGTATGTTTTCTGAATTGGTGATGAATGTAAGTCGATCTTTAAAATCTAAAAGTCTGGGAAGCATGCTGTATGAGCTTCCTTGAAGCTGTTTTCTTTTCTTTTCAAGTCTCATAATGCTATTCAGTGCTGATAATATGTAGGCAAAGGTGTCAGGACAATCACGTTCATATGCTGAAATAAAAATACAGAGAGCCTCTAGTTGTTGCTCTTCTATTTTCACATAACGTTCATGAAGTGTAGTATCTTCAACAAGAGAGCCTGCTTTG
The DNA here is from genome assembly GCA_964591235.1 of uncultured Pseudomonadota bacterium. Classification (GTDB taxonomy): domain Bacteria; phylum Babelota; class Babeliae; order Babelales; family Vermiphilaceae; genus BTUB01. Next base: position 986 of record CAZPZX010000010.1, on the reverse strand, counting down.
GGGTTTTGAGTTTCTTCAATTTCTATCAATTCCCTTTGTGCATCATCAAAGGTAGTCGCCCCTTCTAAAATGGATGATTGGCAGCCAAGTTGATGGAGATCTTTACTTGATTGGCGCGCGAGCTTGGGGTCTAAATTAATAAGCATTTGGGTTTGGGAAGTTAAGGTACGCGCCACATTTGCCTGGCTGATTATTGCTTTAATTTTTACCATTTCATCTTTGACTTCTAAAAAATCTATCAGATCTTTTTCAGGATCATCAGAGGGTAATCGTAAGGGCATAGTTATTGATCGAGGAACTAACTCTCTTTGTTTTTCTTTGTCCATCGAATGAATGGGAAAAGCTATTAAAGCGGAAATTATTATCAGTAACAGTTGTTTCATTATTTCCTCTCATTTAATAATTGATATAAAACATGCCGTGCTTGATTGCAGATGAGCACATACTCTTCAGGAATCAATGCGCGCGGGTCATTTCTTTTTTCATGGTGAAGTTCTAAAAATAATACCAAAAGTTTTTGTAAGTGAATTTTGGTTTCTTGTGGATTTTGCTCGTATGTTTGCACAAAGCAACGCAATGCTTTTACATATGCATGTTCCACCCGTTCTCGTTCTATCATTTCTTTACTGCTCCGATATAAAATATCGATTTCAGTAGCTAAATGAGAAAGAGCTACGCAATCTTGATGAATTGCGATTGGTAGTTGGGGACTCAGCTCTTTTTTAGGTGCATTATGTGTAATGGGTTCCGGTACGCGTGGACTGGATTCGGGTGTTTTTTTGCGTGGAGAGATAGAAGAGATGATTTTCTTTCCCCAATTTAATGGCTTTTCCATACCGGCAAGATTATTAAAAAGGATACCGTATATAAGTATTTTTTTATTCATCTCATTTCCTTTTGTTTGTAGGCCGATATACTAGTTTATCGTTTTGACTGATGACATTTTAAGAGATTCAAAAAATTTAAATAAGAGAGTTATTTGTATG
>CAZPZX010000009.1:0-26542 GCA_964591235.1 uncultured Pseudomonadota bacterium | reverse complement strand
GGCGCTTGCCGATTTTGAAAGGGATGAAGCATTAATGAAGCTAAAACAACTATTTAAAAATCCTAAATATATCTCTTTAAAAAAATTAACCAATAATACGGTAAATCTTAACGCACAAGATCAAGGGAGCGGTGGAACGGCTCTTATGTATGCAGTTGGCCAAGGATTGAGTGAAATAGTGCCATTGTTAATCGATGCTGGGGTAGATCTTAATATCCAAGATAGTAATCGATGGACCGCATTGATGATTGCGACGAGTAAAGCGCGCTTAGATATAATGCAAGCATTGATACAAGCGAGAGCAAATTTAGAGATAAAAGATATTAACGGATGGAGTGCCTTGAAGATTGCGGCAGACAAAGAAAGCATCAACGCGATGCGACTTCTTGTCAGTGCCAAAGCAAATGTAAATACAAAAGATAAAGACGATAACACCCCCTTAATGGATGCTGCAGGAGCAGGGCAGAATCATATCGTGAAATTCTTACTGGACGCTAAGGCTAATGTTAATCTAAAAAACAAACATGGATGGACCGCTTTAATGGTTGCTGCCAGCGAAGATCAAGTTGATTCTATGAGATTGTTAATTGATGCTGGTGCTGATCTTGAAATAAGAGATAAAAAAGGATGGACCGCATTAATGATTGCGGTAGATCAGCAAAAAAAAGAAGCGATTCAATTATTGGTTAAATTTGGCGCTGCTATCAATGCGCAAAATGATGAGGGGTGGACAGCGCTCATGTTTGCGGTCAACCACGGGCATCAACATGTTGTGAAGTTGCTTTTAGATTCAAGAGCTGATGTTGGAATGCGCAATAAGCAAGGAAAAACAGCTTCAGATATTTCTTTAGATCGAGGTGATCAAGAAATAATACAACTACTTAAATCTTTTAGTTCTCCAACTGGTAGGATTGAGACGCAAGATACTAATACGATGGGCGGCCAATGAAGATTAAAGTGTTATTTTTTATAGTTATTTTTTATTCTCAGAGCAGTTTATTTGCGATGAACAATCCTAACGCTGATTCACGTAAGAATAAACGTACTAGGCAGGAGTTAGAGGTTGAACAAGTGCAAAAACGCATATCCGTAAGAGCTCCTACCAGAGAGCTGAGGCGCTTATTATCGACTTATGAACGTTTGAATATTCCTCATAATGATGATAATCAGGATGAGTTGATACAAAGGGTACATGATTTACTTGTGCGTGGGGCAGACATAAATATTAAAACTGATTCTGGCGATACTGCGCTTATCATATTTTCAATTTTAGGTTTAAGCAAGGTCGTTGCTTATTTGCTCAGCTGGGGTGCTGATCCCAATATTCAAAATCAACAAGGAACAACGGCATTGATTGGTGCTGTTCAAAAAGATGATTCGGCAGTTATTAAATTATTGCTCGATGCAAATGCAGATCCGAATATTAAAGATTATGCCGGAGATACTGCTCTTATGGTCGCAGTTGCGGATGGATCCATAGATTCTGCACACATTCTTATTAAAAATGGAGCAGATGTAAATATTTTCGACAATAATATGCTTTCTCCATTAATGGTGGCTGCTTCTAGTAATGATTTGCCTTTGGTGAGATTGCTTTTGCAGGAAGGAGTTTTGATTGATGCTCGAGGTTTTCAAGGAATGACGGCATTAATGTATGCAGTTTTTCACAACAATATTGAAATTGTACGTGAGTTGCTCGATGCGGGTGCAAATAAAAAGATTAAAAATTGGGCAAACCAAACAGCTCTTGATATTGCGCATGATAAGGGGTTTACCGATTTAGAGAAAATTATTCAGGACGCTCAAGAAATGAAAAAATTGGAGTAATTAATGAATAAGGTTTTATTTGCACTATCAGTACTATTTTATTTTTCTTCGTTTGCAATGAATGCCACAAAAGAGCAACAGGCTGTGCGCGATGAACAACTACCATTAAAAGGGTCATTCAAAAAAATACTAGAAGACTTGTTAGAAGAAGCGAGTAGTTCAGATGATTTATTATTTATTGAAAAACTTAAAATATTAGTAAAGGCTGGTTTAAAAATTAATACGCAGGATAGCAAGGGAAGAACTGCTTTAATGATTGCCAGTCAAAACCAAGATATCCAAATGCTAAAAGAACTACTCAGAATGGGAGCTGATCCCTATGTTGAGGACAATATGGGTTCACCTGCGATATTTTACGCAATTGATAAAAATTTGCTCAGAAACATTAAACTTCTTATTGATTCAGGAGTCAATATTGATAAGCAATATCGTGATCAAAAGACCGCTTTGATCCAAGCGGTAATCAAAGATAAGCCTGAAGTGGTGAAGCTATTACTTGATCTGGATGCAAATAAAAAATTGAAAAATAATGTAGCCCAATCAGCTTTGGATATTGCAATCATGAATAATAATGAAAAAATAATAGATTTACTTAAGCAAGAACGATGGGGTGACTAATGAAAAGAATTCTATTTTTCGTTATCACTTTTTTTGTCTTTCAGTTGTATGCCATGAATGCGACTCAACTATTCAGACAAGTACAGCAACAGCTTGAAAAAGAAAAAGTTAAAGAGCGCTATATAGATTTCCCGAGTCAATTAGTTGAAGCAGTTCAAAAGCATGATGATTATGAGGTTGCACGATTACTGCAGAGTGGCGTTAGCCCAAATATTCTTACGCGCTGGGGAATGCCATTGCTCAATCATGCGGTGTATTATGGATACACACGTATTGCAGATCTTTTACTTTCAAAAGGCGCCGATGCTAATGGCAATGAAAAAGCGATTCCTTTGCACACAGCAGTAATTGCCAATCATCCTGAGATAGTAAAACTATTATTGAAAGCGCATGCTGATGTTAATAAACAAAATAAACAAGGCCAAACGGCATTAATGCTCGCAGTGGAATACAATCATCCAGAAATAATAAAAGTACTATTACAAGCAGGCGCAAATAGAGAATTACAGAATATCTATCAAGAGCGCGCAATAGATATTGCACGAAAAAAAACAAATCAGCCCCTCATTAATTTATTATTAGAACCACATCTTGTATTCAAACTATAATTCCTGTTTAATGAAAAGAAAAATTCATTAGATGGAATTCACATGATTAATACTTTTTCCGGTCAAATCAAAGATATTAACGATTCAATGCTCACGGTTGAAAATAATGGTATTGGTCTTGCCATTCAAGTGCCACAACCAGCATTGTTTGCGGTGGGTCAAAAGACAGATTTATTAGTTCACATGCATTGGAACTCAGAAAATGGTCCATCATTGTTTGGATTTGCAAATGCTTTAGAAAAAAATGTTTTTTTAATGATCATCAGTTGTTCGGGCCTTGGGCCAAAATTGGCGATGGCCGTGTTGGGGCAATTAGGAGCATCAGAATTTTTAGAAGCGGTGCAATCCGGCAATGAAGATGCATTGAGTGACGTGAGTGGTATTGGTGCAAAAAAAGCTGAGCAGATTATTGTTCAGCTTAAGCATAAAGTTGCAAAACTAATAGAAAGTGGCGCTCACGTTGGTGCATCTGCAACCTTAGAAAAGCGCCACGAAATTTCACAAGTGTTAAAATCGCTCAATTATTCGCCACAAGAAGTGCGTGCTGCGATGAATCACATTAATGAACAATATCCACAAAGCTCTGTTGCGTTCGATCAGTTAGTGCGCCATGCGCTTGCTTTCTTAGCAAAACGTGTCTAATGGGAGGAAGCAGCAGTTTGTTTCTGACGTGCAGCTTCTGCTAGTCGCAAGCGAGTAAAATACGGTTGCTGATTCGCATTCAATTTTAACAAGCGAGCATATTTTAAACGATTTTCGATGTGTTGGTTTTCTAAGGCTTCAATAACTTCTTTTAATTGTTCTTTTGCTTTATGATCATTTGTTTCTATTAGCTTTTTTTTGAAAAAATTAATATTTTTTTCTTCTTTCTTCAAGATTTCAGCATCGCGATTCAGGCTTTCTTGAATATCGTCTTTTTCTTTGCGCAGCATTTCTTCTTGTGCTTGGAATGTTTTAAAAGAACGTAACATCTCTTCTTGTTTTCTTAATTCTACACAATGAGCCAAAGGAAGTTTTAAATAGGTCTGGTAGAGTTTAGCCCCTACAAATGAACTGCCTTGACGTGCAGCAGAAATAAATGTTTCAAGAGCAAAACGAATAGCAGCTTCTTTTACCAATAAAGTAATTCTACCACGAACGCTTTGATCAGGATCGTTATTACGGAGCCACAATTTAGCTGCTACTTCTGCTGAAGCTTGTGTTACCGCTTGCGTTTGTGTAGCTGTTTGCATTAGAGCAACGGTCTCGCGATCTAACTTCTGTCGGGTTATAGCATCTTGCATCAGCTTATGTTTATATGCTGCAGCATTTACTTCGTTTTCAGTATTTCTTTTTCCCTCTGGACTTAGGGCCTTACGGATTTCATATTCTCTTGCTTCTTTTTCCAGATCTATCTGCGCTTGAAGAAGATTCTGCTTTTGTCGTTTCGCTTCATCCGAGGTTGCATACTCAGAAGCGAGACGCTGCTGTTCTTTTTGTTGCATAAAGCGCAATTGGCCTTCTCGTACAGCATCATTTTCTTCGTCTTTTGGGTCAGCACCTCTAGTTCTTAAGCGATCGTTAATAATAACGGGATTGCGAAAATTATTGATGTGCACTTCTGCACCTACGCCAAATTCTGCTTCAGGCCGTTTTTCATCCCCCGGGTTGAATCGGAAGTCATCGTTTCTTGTTTCGTATCTCTTTTTTTGGTCTGCAGTTGCGCTTGGATCTGGTAATGGTTGATCCATAGGTATAATTAATGATGTAGTGCACAGAGTTGATAATAATATTTTTTGATACATGGTGGTCATATTTATGCTCGTTCTTTTAAATAACTATTAAATAAAATTATCATTTTTTTTCTAAATGAATAGTTTTTTCAAAAATTAATTTATGCAAATGCCGATATATTTATATACATCAGCACGTGTTACTTTTCTGCCATCAGCTGTTTGTAAAACATTAATATAGGGAACATGTGCATTATTGCCCGGATTTAAGGGAGTTGAGGGGCGAGGAGGCGCTTGCTGTTGAATTTTAATTTCTGCAAGTAATTCTTGAACAGTTTTATTATTATTTTCTTTATCTTGTTCGTGCATTGCATTGACAGTGGAGCCAAATAACAAAACCGATAAAGCTAACAATTTTTTAAGATTAATCATGAGTGCCCCTTATTTTAAGTTGAATTTACCGCACTTTAAGCGCAGCTTGCAAAAAAGCGTATCATGCTTTTAACAAATGAGAAGAAAATGCTTACGATTGAAGCTTTTTTAATAAAGCCATCTCTTTTTTGTGCATTATTTTATAATCAGCATCTTCAATGTGGTCATAACCTAACAGGTGACAAATGCCATGAACTAACAATCGTTGTAGATGCTTTTCAAAGGTAGTTTCCCATTTGGGTAAATCATTGAGAATGTATTCAGGAGCTAAGATAAGATCACCAAGATTTTTATCCTCTTCAGACTCAACTTTGATTTTTTCTCCGACTTTTAAATGTGGATGATAAGGAAATGAAAGCACATCAGTTGGCTTATCTTTGTCCCGATACTGCTTATTGTATTCATGCATTTTTTTATCGGTCGTAATCAAAATGCCCAAATCAAAATCAGAGTAGCCCAATTCATCTAAAATGAACTGGGCATCCTTTTTCAATTTATGGGTATCGATTTTAATCTTACGTTGCGTATTTTTAATCGATATCATACGTTGTCCACATGAACATGCGCTGTCCAAAGCTCGCCGTCTTGGGTTAATACCGTTGGAGCAGCGTTAGCACTAAAATGGATTTCTTGTGCATGCGTAATACCTTTAATCAATTGCGTGTGTGCTTCAATTTTATGCAAGTTGTGTTCATCTTTCATACTGATGGTTAAGCTTGCTAAAGGCACTTTTAATGAAAGTTGTTTTTCAGTTTTAAGTCTGCGCACTAAAGCAATAAGCTCAATAATTGCATTCATTGTTGCTTGGCTTTCTTGGAATTCAAAGCCGATTTGTACATTTTTATATTTAGTCTGATGAATTGATGGGATTCCCAGTGGTTTTTGATACAGCGTGTCATACAATTTTTCAGTAATAAATGGTAAAAATGGTGCATACATTTGTAAAATGCGCAAGCCGGTATGATAGAGCGTCCAACGGGTGCCCACCAGCTCAAATTCCGTATAGTTTTCCGGTTTAAACAATTGGTCTTTAATCAATTCCAAATAATTGTCGCAGAAATTGTTCCAAAAAAACTTTTCCACCGTATCAAGCGCTAAGCTAAACTCATTTTGTTGCAGATACGTATTATAACGAATATAGGTTTGCGTTGCTGAATGCAATAACCATTCATTAGTGATTCCCAGCGGAGTTGCTGGTTGTGTTTGCGGCGCAACACTGACATGTTCGTGAATGAAACGGAATGCGTTCCAAATTTTAGTAACCAATCGTTGGCCGATTTTTAATTGTGACTCAGAGAATGCAATATCTTGGCCCAATCCGCCTGATGCGGTCCAATAACGAATAACATCTGCCGGATAACGCTCGAGCAATCCTTGCGGTGTTGTTGAAGCATTTTCTTTTGATTTAGACAATTTCTCTTTGCTTTCAGCAAGCACGTGGCCTGAGATTACAATATCGGTCCATGGAATTTCTTGATTGTGCATCCATGCTTTTACGATGGTATAAAATGCCCAGGTTCTGATAATATCATGCGCTTGCGGACGCATAGACATTGGTAAAAATTCTTTAATCTTTGCATCAGCAAAAACTGACTCTGCATGTGGATGTAATAATTGGAAGCAGATGTATGGCGTTAAGGAAGAGGTGTTCCATGTGTCCATAACATCTTTATCAGGAACAATATCGGTGCTTTTGCATGAAGGGCACGTGCCAGTGTACGGCGTTTCTTGCGGATCGATGGGCAGTTGGTCCATGCGTGGAGCGATTACATGGCCGCACGATTGGCAGTGCCAGACCGGAAAGGGAATACCAAAAAAGCGTTGGCGTGATAAACACCAATCCCAGCCAATATTTTCTACCCAGTTAATGTAACGGGACTTCATATGTGCAGGATACCAATTAATCTGGTCGGCCAATTCAATAAATTTCTTTTTATTATCGATTAAGTTCAAAAACCACTGCGGGAGCATGACATATTCGATCTCTTTTTTGCATCGTTCATGTACGTTCACCGCATGCATGATTGATTTTTGATTAATTAATAACCCATGGCTTTTTAGTTCTTCAATAACTTTTGCACGCGCGCTAAAGACCGTAAGTCCGGCTAAAATTCCTGCTTTGGCAACCATTCTGCCATCAAGACCAATCATTGGGCGATATTCAAGATTATGCTTTTTAAACCACTCAATATCAGTTTTATCACCAAAGGTGCTGGTCATTGCAAGGCCGGTTCCTTTATCAAGAAGTACCTTATCATCTTCTAAAATAGGCACTTTATGATTAAAAAGGGGAACGGTCGCAAAAGTACCTTTAAGATGGGTGTAGCGAGGATCGGTAGGATTATAAAGGAGCGCATTTACCGATGGCAGTAATTCAGGACGGGTAGTGCCGACCACTAAATTATTTCCTTTTTCGTCTTTAAAAACTACATCATTAAAGAACGATTGTTTTTCAACGTCATCAAGTTCGGCTTGAGCAACTGAGGTGCGGCAGGTTGTGCAATATAAAGCCGGTTCATTTTTGCGATAGACGTATTTTTTTTCTAATAAGCGCAAGAATGACTCTTGGGATATTTTTCGCGTTGAGTCTGAGATGGTTGAATAGCAATTATCCCAATCGGCAGAAAGGCCCATACGTTGCCAGAGTTTTTGGAACTCATGCTCAACTTCACGGGTTTCTTTTAAACAAACATTAATAAATTCAGAGCGTGACATTGCATGTGCACGAATATCTAATTTTTTCTCAACATAGCGTTCAGTGGGCAGGCCATTGTCATCAAAGCCAAACGGGTAAAAAACTGAGCTGCCACACATCCGGGCATAACGGGCTAAAATATCTGTTTGCGTATAGGAAAAAATGTGCCCAATATGCAGATTCCCCGATACCGTTGGTGGTGGGGTGTCAATGCTAAATAAGGGACCCGGGTTATTTTCTAACGAATAGGTCTTTTCGCGATGCCATTTATGCTGAGCTTCTTGCTCTGCTATTTGATGATTATATTGCTTGTCCATAAACACTTTAGGTAATGAAATGAGAGCTTTTTGTTATTGTACCGTCAATAAAAGAGCTGGTCAAAGTTGAATGAAGAGTTTGACCCTCAAAACCATTTATTTTACACTGGTTTATTATCTTACAAAGAGGTTCCATGTTTAATGTTCACATTGCACAATCGTTAATTAGTCATATTACTTTTTTATTGGCATATCTGATTTCTATCACCTTTGCCGGATCTTTTACTGCGTGGGTAGCACAAAAAATGGGGGATGATACGCCGGCAGATTATGGTTTTTTATCATTAAACCCTATCATTCACATAGATTTTTTCGGACTCATATTTTTAATGCTCTATAATTTTGGATGGGGTAAATTTATCCCAAGAAATCCGGCAAATATTACCGGGCGCTTTAGGTATCTAAAAATATTTATGGAATTTATTGCACGTAGCCTTGGGTATGCCTTAATTGGAATGATAGCGTTGATTTTATTGATCGTACTTTTTGGCGGCCAGATTTTGACAACTCCGTATTCTCCGATGCAAGCATTTCCTGAAACTTCTTCATATACTATTGCGCTCTCGTTTATTCTTCTTTCTATGTTGTATGTGGATATGATGTTGGCTGCCGTATCCTTTTTGGTGGATATGTGCGGGATGGTTCTTGCATTATTTCTGGAGGAATATCCTGAGTATGCGGTATATGCGAGCTTAATTATGATGATTGTTCCGGTGATTTTATTTTATTTATTTGGTTCTTCATTAGTCATTTTTATTTTTGGATTGATTCAAAATTGCGGCTATGGAATAGCGCGCTTATTACATCTTTGTTAAAGGCAGATATGAAAAAATTACTACTGTGTGCGGGATTACTAAATTTCTTTAATGTATATGCGATGGAAGAAGATGAAGCATTTGAAGGAATGATTTCATTTTATGAAGCGTATTTAAGTTCTCGGCTAATATACTTCAATAATGGGACTGTATCTTGCGTGCATTATGTAAAAGGGTCACAGCAGCCGTATGTTCTGAGTTCAAAGAATGTTGCTTCTCATTTGGAGAATGCAAAAGAGCAAATCTGTAAAATGTACGAAGATGGTAGATTGAGACAGATTGAAAATCTTTTAAGCAAAGGGCAGCCGTTGAACCTTTACGGTCAACTTGCATTAGTGCTTCAATCGGTGCACCAATTTCACGTAAATGCTGATTTGGATGATTCGCATACATCTATTAAAAAAAATCGTGAAATGTATAGAAATGCATGGAATACGCAGGATGCACTAGATATTGCTCTGGCCTCCCGATTACCATTATATCCTCAGGGAGAAGGGCATATCCCTTTAACCAGAAAAATCGAGCAATTAAAAGAAGAATTAGGTAAGCAATGATTGATGTTAAAAAACAATTAGAGATCATAAAATCAAGCACAACGGCAGTAATTCCTGAAGCTGAGCTAATTAAAAAATTAGAAAAAGGGATTCCATTACGAATTAAATTAGGTATGGATCCAACAGCTCCTGATTTGCATTTGGGTCATGCAGTGGTACTTGCAAAAATGCGTCAATTGCAAGATCTAGGGCATCATGTGATCTTCTTGATTGGTGATTTTACCGCACGCATTGGGGATCCAACGGGTAAATCAAAAACACGTCCACCGCTTTCCGAGCAAGAGATTGAAAAAAATACACGTACTTATTTTGATCAAGTCACTAAAATTCTTGATCCCAAAAAACTAACCGTTGTTTACAACTCAGAATGGCTCAATGCACTCACCATTAAAGATATGGTTAAATTATGCGGCCAGGTAACACTGGCACGCTTAATTGAACGTGAAGATTTTGCCAAACGTATGGAACAAAATCAGTCAATCGGGTTTCATGAACTTCTGTATCCTCTATTTCAGGGATATGACTCAGTTGCATTAACGGCAGACATTGAACTTGGTGGCAATGATCAGACTTTTAACTTATTAATGGGCCGCTATTTGCAAGAGCATTACAATCAAGAGCCACAAGTGGTTGTTACCACTCCTCTGCTTGAAGGGCTTGATGGTGGACCAAAAATGTCTAAATCATTGGGTAATGCAATTGGATTAACTGAGCCGGCAGACCAAGCGTATGGCAAATTAATGTCTATCTCTGATGAACTGATGTGGCATTACTATCATGTGCTTTTATACATGTCTGATGCTGATATTAAAAAAGCAAAGGATGAGATTGCATCGGGCAAAATACACCCAATGGATTTAAAGAAAAAAATGGCACGAGATATTGTTGCGCGCTTTTGGTCACCCGCGGAATCAGAGCAAGCTCAAAAGCAGTTTGAATCTTTATTCCAGAAAAAAGACTATTCTCAAGCAGATGAAGTTTATATCGATTTATCAAAAGATATTTGGATTGTTGATCTATTAAAAGAACTCAAAGCAATTAGTAGCTCTTCAGAAGCCAAACGATTAATCGAATCCGGATCAATTCATGTTGATAATCAGGTGATCTCAGCGTTCAAAGCAATGATCAACCCAAAATCAGGAATGATTATCAAAGTTGGAAAACATCGGATTTATAAAATCAAATAACTATTGCAGATCTTAACAAGCTATTATTTCTGGGTTGTGAGTAAAAGAGGATCAATTATAAAGGCTAACGTCATTTTGTAAATATCTTCTGGTAAAACCTGAAAGTATAATCCGCGTTCTTCATGCAATTCTTGATAGAGGTCTAATTTTTTTTGTGCAATAAGTTTTTCTGTTGTTTTAAAATGACACGCAGCGGCGGTTATTTCTGCTCCTTTTTTTAGAGAATTAACGCTAGCTGCTAATGTTTGATCATGTTCACATAAACGTTGAATAATTGCATTGCGTTTGCTTTCCCCACGGGTATTAGCAGATGCAGCAAAATGCATTAAAGATCCCGGTTGTGCATCTGTGCTTGCTCCATGGCTCAATAATAAAGATACACATTTAGTTCTAGAATATTGAGTTGCGAGCCCAAGCGGTGTCATATTGTTATTATTTTTCGCGTTCATTAATGGTCTATAGTTAATATGGTGCTCTTTGCAATAATTAAGTAATCGTTTTAAAAACTTATTGGTTCCTGCTGCGCAGCAGATATGAAAAAGATTTGAGCGGGTGCCCGCGTGTATCACACGATGAGGACTAAAACATCGATTTGCAATCGCTTGTTCAAATAAATCTTTATTATCATGTGATTGTGCAATATCTAAAAGTGCCGGATAAACGCAGTAAATAAAAGGAAGCGGTTCAACAAGATTAAAGTCTGCAGTCAAGTATTGTAATAACTCTTTTTTATTTTCTTTGATATAAGTTTGAGCGGTTTCCGGCAAAAAATCAGTTTGTTGTGATTGTTTTAAATAGCGAGCCATCAGTAATTTAAATTCAACTTCAAAAGGAAAGCCTCTGACTAATACGCTCGCAAAGATCGTTGAAAAAATCATAATAAACTTTTTCATCCGATACTCCTTACAGTTTTTTTAAATAACTTTTTTGAGTTTACCTTCTTGATACAGCCATCGTGCAAGAGTATCTAAATATTCAGGAGTTGTTACGGCAGTGGAGGATTCAGGCCCTACTGATTCTATACCAAATGTTCTTAATAAGGTTAGAGCAACTGCATGTTGATACCCGATGAGCGGTTGACTACTGATCACTAATGCGTTCCCTGGCGTTGGCTTTGCTTTGAGCCATTCGAGAAATCCGTCGGGAGTAGTTGCGCGATAAACCTTACCGTTTTTTATAACATTTGGTGTATTGATATAAGTTGCCCGCATTTTGGATAAAAGTTCTGATTTATTATATAAAAATTGTAACAGGTGATATTCAGTTGCAAGGTTGGTGTCTTGAAGATGGCGCAATTCATGATCTACATCAAGAGGGCGCTGGGCAGTAATTAAAACAAGCTCTTGGGCTTTTAATCCATTTTTTACAAGTTGTGTTAAAAAATCAAGACGCTCTTGCATGCCATGAATATCTCCACCCATGAATAGCACATAATCGTAAGTGGCACGAGTAGGTAAAATGGTGTCAATAATGCCGATTTTTTTAAAGAGTTTAAACAGTCTTTCTTGCTCAGATGTAGTTTTAGTCTCATGTAAATGCCAACGCTCACTATCTGAAGGGCGCAACCATTGTTTTTGTGTTGTAGCGATCAGATCTTGTAATTTAAGACGTGGGTCAATATTTTCGATCTCTAAGATTTTTTGTAAAGGTAGCGATGCATGATTGCCATTAAGCAAATCAAAAATGTTATGCATGAGTTGCTCTATTCCATAATTTTTCTTCTTGATAGATCCATCGTGCAAGAGCATCTAAAATCTCACTAACCGGTGCTTGTTCTGAAATAGCTTCACCTACTGCTTCAATCTTAAATGACTCAGGCAATAGTAAACGTGTAACGGCCGCTTGATATTCAATATGAGGTTGATTGGAAATTACCAGACAGCTTCCTGGATTTGGATTGGTGGCAAGGAAAAGATTAATGGTATCTGCGGTAGTTGCGCGTTGAATTTTACCATTTTCATCAACTTTGTTAGGCGCATTTACCCATATAATTGGAGCGTTATACAGAGCGGTAGGCATGAGTGTATGCTCGAAAATCCATTGCATCATTTCAAATTCAGTTTTAGGGATTGGACTTCCATAAAAAAGAGAATCAGGCTCTTGCTTGGGATTTAATAACCGTTCAGATCCTAAAATAACAATTGTTTTAAAGGAAATTCCTAAGCACGAAAGTGATATTGCATATTCCAGGCGGGATTTGGCCCGAGTATGCAAGGCGCCCATAAGCAAGAGATAATCGTAAGAAACATACGATGGTTTTTTTTCTTCAACAAGTCCCAGATCTTTAAAAAAAGGCATGAGTTCTTCTTTACGCGCAGTATAAACATCATCAACTTCCCATCGCTCTTTGCCTGCTGGGCGGAGCCAGGCTTTTTGTGTCTCTTTTACTATCTGCGCGGGAGTTTGCGCAGATATTCCAAAGGAATGTAACAAAGTATTAAGAGCTTTATTTGGAATGCCGTTTGGAGAAAATAACTCAATGCTCAAAATAGAGCTTATAGGTGCACAAAAGAATACTGCTAATAGAATGTAATGCGTCGATTTCATAATGATCCTTCCCAGAGGTTTTTACCATTATAAAGCTGCGGGCTCATTTATCAAGTATACTCAAAATAATGCTATCCTTCATGAATGTGAGCAGCATTAAAAACTTATTTTTTTTCTAAAGAGGCAAGATATCGTGTATATCTACGTTGAGCTAATGATGCCGTTTCGTGCAAACTAGTCATGTGAATCCCTTTTTCAGATTCTGCAAAGCTGAGTTTGCAAATAATGCACTGATACTTGTATTGAGTAGCAATGTGATGTTTTTCTATATAGTGTCTCACCAAAAAATCAGTATTAAGCAGATCTGAGCATTCTTTGCATTTAACCTTACCATGAGGGATTGCTGATTGGATATAGTCTTGTAATTGTGCCGGAGATGCAGGTCGAGCAATGGCGTGATCCATCGGTAGACTCGTGTTTACATAGGCCACGCAACAAAATAGAATGAAAAATTTAAATTTCATAGGGAGCCGTCTTTTGTGTAGGCTCGATAATATGTTGTTCTAATTGTGTTTGCATTACTACACGTGGAATGAGCGGATTCAGGCGTGTTAGCATCTCTCGTGGATTAAAGCTGCCTACTACATTCGCCAATTGTGTTGGAGTAATTTTTTCATAGTCGCCTATTAAAATTGCTTCATCGCCTACTTGCGCATCGGGAATATGGGTGATGTCAACGATCGTGGTCGTCATTGCGATGATTCCAATGACGGGTGCATATTGACCGCGAATGAGCAATATTCCCTTAGAGCTTAATCGCCGATCATAGCCATCAAAATAACCCACCGGTAAAACGGCGATTTTAGTATCAGCAGTTGTTTTATAGGTACGATCATAGCCAACAAATCTTCCTGCAGGCAAATGTCTGATTTGGAAAATACGGCTTTTTAAGGTTAAAACCGGTTTTAATTGAAAATCAGGAAATTTAGCTTGCGTGAGCTCTTTATTTGATTGGGATGGCCACCAGCCATAAGCCCCCAAGCCAACGCGCACGAGATTCGTATGTACGTTTTCTAAAGCAGTCGATCCGGCACTATTTGAAATATGCTTATAGGGAATTGAAATATGAGCGTCCTCAAGTTGTTGCAAAACAGTAACGAAAGTATTTTCTTGCTCAAGATTAAATGTTTGATCGATGTTGGCAGCTTGTGCCAAGTGGCTGTAAATTCCATTTAGAAAAAGACCGGGCATCGATTGTGCTTTTTTTGCAATTTCAAGGGTTTCTTCCGGCATAAATCCAAAGCGTGACATCCCACTATCGATTTTGAGATGAATATTGCATGGTTTTGCCAAAGCAATTCCTAACTCATTTAGTTCATGGAGGGTTTGCAGATCAGAAACCATAACATCAATATCATATGCGATTGCTTTTGCAGGATCTTCATCAATAAAATAGATGACTAAAATAGGTTTAGTGATCCCATTCATGCGTAATTCAATTGCTTCAGTTAAAGTGGCGGTTAAAAGCCAATCGACATGAGAGCTCGCTTGGCATACGCGTGCAACTTCTACAATCCCATGACCATACGCATTACTTTTTACTACTACTCCTAATGCACGGGTTCCAATAGCTTTTTTATACATTTTAAAATTGTTAAATAACGCACTTTGATTAATTTCGATCCACGTATGCGGAGTAGGTATCATGGTATCACTTTATATTTAATAGATATTGAAACAATCAGTTATCATTATTTTTTTGAGATTCAAGGTATTGCTGTTTGATGAAATCAAAATCGGACCTTACTGCATCAATTTGCCCTTGATGTTGACCGTAATTTACATAAGCACTATTAGTGTTGTTTGAATTAAATACATATAAAATTTGATCACCATTACTAAATGTAACCGTGTATATTTCTGAGTTGGAGTTCGGATTTATAGTTTTAGTTGGTCGTACAATACTAGCAGTTATAGCATTTGTTTGTGATGGGGTTTGGCTTGCAACCACTATTGAAATATTACAGAAAACTAGTATGTACAAAATATGTTTCATAAATATCTCATTCAACAGGATACAGTTGACTATAGGAAGATCTAAGTTTTTTTAATTGTTCAAATGATAAATTAAGGACTTTAGTAGAATTGACGATGCCAAAAGTTTTATTTTTATATTGGATCAGCAATGTATAACTATCTACTACTCTTAAAGCATCCTGGCTGAGAAAGTCAATATGCTCTACCTGAGAACCATCTTGTAAGTAAAATCTATGGCTATTACGATTTAAATATCTGTCAATATGAGCGTCGACAATAAGCTGATTC
The DNA here is from genome assembly GCA_964591235.1 of uncultured Pseudomonadota bacterium. Lineage (GTDB taxonomy): Bacteria > Babelota > Babeliae > Babelales > Vermiphilaceae > BTUB01. The sequence continues at coordinate 10,965 of CAZPZX010000009.1, read as the reverse complement.
ACATTAAAAAAATCAATAGGGCATATAGGTCTTTGAGAGGCAGGCTTTTCTGATGCACTTAGGTTGCCTAAATTAAACAAAACAAGAAGGTAAAAGCTATATTTTATGTTCATTGTGATTGCCTATTTTTGTGTTTTGCTTTCAAGATATCTTTTTTTCAAATAATTAAAGTCGGCAGCGTTACCTTTCAGTGGCTTTTTTCTGGGATCTTCAAGAAAGACCAAGAGTTGTCCGGCATTTGTGCCTTCATGAAAGTAAGAATAAGTTACCAATCCTTCTCTATGAAAAACAGCCAGATACGATTCTACTTTGCTACTGTTATTTTCAAAACTGGTATCTGCAACATGACTGACTTGTGATCGATCAAGTGTGTATCCATATTCTTTTTCTAAAGTAATAGTTATTAATTGAGACTGAGGCATAAGAAAAGTAAATTTGCTTTCTTGATGGTGTTCAGATCCTAATGTTGGTAAATAAAAGAGTAATGCGGCAAAAATGCATATATATAAACGTTGGTTCATGTAATTCCTTGAAGTAATTAAAAAGTGCTTAATAAGTATATGAAAAGCATTTTAAACAAACAATTTATTTAAATACAAAACCCCACTTTCGTGGGGTCCTTTACTTATTTATCGGATTTTTCTTTTATGCTAACCGGAATTTTCGTCGTCTGCTTCTTGCGAAAGGGAACAGAGATAGTTAATTTTTGTCCGGCTTGATCATATTCGATGTGCGCTTCTTCCAGATTCATTTCTGAGCTTACGGTTTTGGCTGATTGACTATAATTGCTCATCATAATCTGATGCTTGCCTTTGCCATTTTTATTTTCTTGCTCTTGAGTGAATTGATGATTGAAATTTGCAGAAATTAAATGACGGTTTACCTGAATGTGGGCATTTCCTGCGGGAGTAACTACTGATAAGGTATTTGCATCTTGATCCATTTGAGCATCAAAAGTAGGCTGAGCGATTGCTAATGGAGCAATGATTACATCTACCATTCCGGAAGTTTTATTTTCAGCTATAGACATATTTGCCGTTTCACTGGTCAAAGTATAAGCCATTGAGCCTTTTTTGAGTTCTTCATTCAGTCTATTAAACCGGCGTTCAAACCGTGCCTGAACCTCATTCATCTCTTCAATCATTTCATCGAGCAAACTTTTTGAATAAACTGACAACGGTGCGCCTAAAAGTATAAAAAGCACCAACATTTTTTTTGACATAAGCATATAAATGCCTCCTATAGTTAAAGGATTAATAAGTAACTATTTTAATAGGTATACAATTTTTTTGAACTTTTCAAGATGTTAAATATTCAAGCCGCGCGCTTCTTGGGTTGAGTTTTTTTGCGATCGCTATTGCCGAAAGAATAGCGCTGTTATGAGAGTCTATATCGGTAGTGTAAAATCCTGCAATCCAGAGGTTGTTGTGGCCCAAAGATTCAGCAATCTGGTTTTGATTTTCAAAATATGCCGGCGTTGGTTTTGGATGATAAAAATATTTGATTGCATAGAGGGGTTGGGGTAATTCATTTTCTTTGAGCTGTTCTTTTAAGCGATAGGTAATCCAGCTTCTATAGACGCCCAGATCTTTCATAGGTGGTTTGCACACGGTAAGTGCTGAATATTTGCCATCAAAAGCGATATTTGCAATAGACCAATCGTTGTTGTTTTGTGGCATTAATCGTTTATCACCATGAATTGCGATCGTTGTCTTAAAATATTCAATAGTTGCCAAGCTTTTTTGTATCACTTTTGCATGCTGAATGTGTGCAAGTAATTGGGATGCTTCCTGCGCATTAGTTGCTACAATCAGATGATCAACGATGGTCATAGTCCCATTAGATTGCTTTAAATGATACTGGTTATTCTGATAGGTAATCGAAATGATCGGTGCGTTATAAAAAATATCGGTATTTTTTAATTGCTCAGCGATTTTGAGAATATATTTATTTAATCCGCCTTCGACTTCATTCCACCGGTATCCGGTTAATCCTGATGGTTTATTCTTAATTATCCATTGTAAAATATTATAAGCAGATAGCGATTTAACTTCTTCGGGCATTATTCCCCATGATGCAGCCAAAAAGGGATACAAAAATTGATGCTTAAAAGAATGCGTAAGTAATGGAATTGTTTGACAGTAATCATCTACTGTAACATCAGTTTGTTTCTGCGCTAAAATCGGCAGTGCGTTATCAATAAAATATTTAAATTCTATCAGGTCTAAAAGATTGTCTTGATCAAAAGAATTCCACTTAATTACGTTCTTTTGAATGGGAGGAAGACTCATAATTTGATTCGTAACAGTGTTGTAAAAAGTATAGGTGAGTGGATATTGATGAATTGGAATTTCCAATGCATGAAGTAATTTATTAAATTGAGTAAACATGCTATCAGAAAAGAATTCTGCACCGGTTTCAACCGAAATCGTTTTATTTCCTATCATAATCGGGATGGTACATACATGCCCACCTAAGTGCGATTCGCGCTCAAATAAAACAATTTTATATTCTTGATCTAAGAGCCATGCACTGGTCATGCCAGCAGCCCCGGCACCGATAATCCCAACTTTTATCTTATTCATACTCAATACTTTTTATTTATAACTTAGCATGTGTATGAATAAGAAATGAACAAAATCTTACACGAATTTAATGCCGTTTTTTTCTTGTTCAATTATTTGCAAAACATTTTGTACTTCAGAGACTCCGGGTGCAAGAACATAGCGGGTTTGATGATTATTATTCGTTGCTAATTCAGCCTTATAATTTCTAAAGCTTTGTGGGCATTCCGCTTCAAATTTAGTTAGATCGCTAAAGTGTGTAGCCATAAAGCAGATGCAATTTGGTAATGTGCTTAATTCTTGGCAAAAGCGTTGTGCAATTGCACTGCCTTGATCAAATGCGGTGCTATTAAACAGCTCATCTATTGCGATGAAAATCGGTTGATCAGGATTCGCTTGCGCCGTTTTGATAATCTCTTGTGCAAAATCAAGGGAAGCACTAAACAAAGATTGGCCTTGGTTAACACGTGCGGGCATATTAAAGCCGGTCTTAAAGTTTGCAAAAGGGCTTAAGCTCATTTGTTTTGCCGGAACAATGGTAAGTGTTTGTGCCAATAGTGTTGCCAGTGAAATTGCTTGCAAGCTCGTAGATTTTCCTGCTTTATTGGGCCCTGTAACAATAGCGATGGTTGGATTGTTGTCACCCAGTTTAATCTTATAGCTAATTGGTTGCATGTTGTTAAAGAGTGGATTCCAAAAACCTTCGATGACTAATTGTGCTGATTGTGCTTTAAATTCAGCAAAAGTATAGGGAGTATTTGTATTGCGAGACTCTTTAACAAGCGTCACCACATTAATCAAAAAATCGATTTGTGCTAATGCCGATAAATTGTGCATAAGCTCAGTGTGAACTTCTTTGATTAATGAATATGCACGTAAAATATTACCGATGCGTGAAAATAATGATGGCTCATCGCGAAAGGTATTTTTGTCCATCAGTTCTAAAAATTCTTTGAGTTGAGGACTGTTTTTCTCTTTGTGTGCGAAAAGATCATCAAGCGCTTGTGCTTGGTCAATATATTTTTTTAGTTCCGGATTAGCGCGGATTATAGTGCAGATGGCATATGCCTGATCGAGAGCTATATTAAGATTAATTAAATCTTGCTGAATAGCGGTAATAACCTGCGACTGCTGGCGAACGTGGTCAATAAGACCTTTAACGCCGGCAACATGAATTCCGGTATGAATAAGGTTATACAGATTATAGGCAGCTACCGCAGTAGAACTTCCATGGCTATGATCGCATGCGCCTTCATGATGATGGTGATGGCCACATTCAATGCCCCAGGCAGATTTTAGCTTTTCAGAGAGTAAAAAATGAATCGCTAAATGTTCAACCAGCGGAAATGAAAGGTTGGTAACATGAGCTACTTGCCCCAACTCAAGCCCGGCAGGATATTTATTGAGCCAGGTTAAATATTTGTTTTTAAAAAAGAAATTGCTGATAACGCTAGAGCAAATCGAGTCAGAGGCTGAGTTCCCTATAGATAAGCTTTCTTCGTATTCTGAAAATGAGCTTAATATACTCTTAAGATCTTCATAAATCGCATCATGTTCAAGCAAGAACTGTACTCCTGCCTGGCGCTCCAAAAGAGCTTGGGTGCTTATTAAGGGATTTGCCAGCTGGTTTCTTAAATAATCTTTACCAATCACCGTTACCGTGCGATCAATGCTTGCGATTAAACCGGGTTCTTGTTGATAGGTAGTAAAAAGTTGTAAGTCGCGCTGTTCATACGGGCTTAAAACCGGCGTTTGGGCAGAGCTTGAAAATATAATAAAAAGAAAACTAAAAGAGGCTAATTTCATAGTAAAGGCTTTTATTAAGGGATTAGAAAGACACCATTCTTAATAAAAGTAGCTGAGATTAGGCGTTATGGCAAACAAATACAGGAGTTATGCATCATTTTTGCTCTTGCAGATATTTTTCTCTAATCGCACGCAGCCGTTTAAATAGATCAAGGGCGAGGGGGTCCTGTTTTTCACGTGCAATATCTTCCGGGGTTTGATTTAAGCCATTTCTGATATCTAAAAAAGCTCCTCTGGTTGATTGATGGCCGGTGCTGCATAAAATCATGATAATGCCTGTTTGCCCATACAAAGCCGCGATGTGTGCAGGTGTGTTGTTATTAAACTGTGGTTTTTTAGATATAGTTACAGAATTGACTGAAGCACCATGCTCGACACAAAAGGCTGCTATATTTTCAGCGCCAAACTGTGCCGCAAGATGGAGGGGATGGAAGTAAACAGGCTCTGCTCCTTGCCTGTCTGCCTGGCTTAATAATAAGTCTTCATATTTTACTCGCACGTCTTGCGTTCCATTAGAAAAAAACATTTTTAGAAGTTCCACATCATCATGGGCAATAACGTGGTTGTACATAAACATTTTTACTGAGCGTTCTTGCTTAAATTTTTTAAGTTGCTCCATAGAATAGATCTCTCGCAAATTTTTAAGGGGATGCTGTTCACAGCTGAGGATAAGCACCGGGCAAAGGGCTAGCAAAAGCAAAGACTTCATTATTCTCCTTGATATCTTGAGTAAAGTTGGCCAAAAAGTCGAAATATATTATAGTAGTAAGAGATATCCCTTACAATACTTAATTTAAAGTCTGCAAATGGAAAAAAAGAACAAGCCGCAAGGCGAACTCATTTATGGTGTTAATCCTTTACTAGAAGTTCTGAAGGCAAAACGCCGTAAAGTTATTTCTATTTATACAACACGTCCTACTCCCAAAGCCTGGAACAAGATAGAAAAGTTATTGCCTGAGCGGCCGATCCCTATTCAATATGTATCGCGTGATGTGTTGACCAACATGGCAAAGACAAGCGATCATCAAGGGATCGTTGCGTGGGTGCAGCATTTCCCCTTCCGTAGCAAACCATTTGATCCATCGCGTCAAAAATTCTTGGTGCTTTTAGATGGTATTCAAGATCCGCGCAATGTGGGCGCGATCTTACGCTCAACCTATTGCACGGGAGCTGATGGGGTAATTTTAATTGATCGTTTTGCAGCGCCCTTAAATGCTGCAGCATTTAAATCATCTGCAGGGCTTGCAGAACACTTAGAAATCATGGTGGTGCCAACTGCTCCTGCAGCAGTGCAAACATTAAAAGAGGCAGGCTATTCTATTTATCTGGCGGCGTTTGGCAATAATAATGCATTGGAAGTTAAATATGAAAATCCTTTGTGTGTAGTGATTGGATATGAAGGGGAAGGTATTCAGCCCGCGTTACTTAAAATGGGCACTCAAGTAACCTTACCTCAAAAAACTGCAGATGTTTCGTATAATGCATCGGTCGCGGCAGGTATTTTATTATTTTTGATCGGAACTCAACAACAAAAAATTTAACATTCGGATTTGTTTTAATGAAGAAATATTTTTGTGTTTTGATATCATTTTCTAGTTTGCTCGTTGCGATGGATGGATTGCACATCCAGCAAATTATCTTGCAGCCTCGAGTTGAGCAGCTATTAAAAAGTTTCGAAACCCCTGAATTTCTCAACAATAGAAAAACACCTGAGCAAGTAAATAACATACTTGCAGAGTTACAAGGGTTGCCTACTACTCTTGATTATGGTTCGCCCTTAAATAAGGCACTTTTTGCATTAGCAAGAAAAAGCCAACACCATGGCAACTTGGAGCATGAGTTAATTATCGCTCAGAAGTTAGTTGAAGCGGGAGCAATTATTCCTTTTACACAAAAAGTTTTGGTTTCATGTAATCAGCCATCTCAGATAGGGCAAGTACTCGCTACCAAAGAAGAATCGACTCTAGCAATTGCGCGCGGTGATTTAAAAGAATTTTTAAATGAAGCTTGGCGTAAAGCATGTTCAGATGTTGAATGGGCAGAAGATACTGACCTAAGAGTTTCAGGAAAACTCAGCGATCATTGAACTGATAAGTAAATTAATTAATAGTTGAGAACCGTCATGTGTGAAGCTGTGGTTCAATTCTGGAGCTACTATAATATTTGGATAACCCCCGTTGAACAACAATAATTCCGACGGTCCGTGTTTCTAATTCTACTCTAAATGGTTGATTCTCTAAATCACGATCAAATGTTCCAACGACCGTTTTTGATGACAGATCAAACAAGTGGTTTTTATCAAGCCACCGATAGCGAACAAATCTTTCCTCTTCACAAAAATCAAAATTTTCTGGTTTCGTATAAGATCCCATAGTAAAGCGATGGGTAATCTCTCCCGTGGCTGGGCGTACTATCTCTAATGTAATACCGTCGGGTGAGATTGCTAAATAGCTATCTTTACAACTAAATTTATAAAGGTGAGCAACTGTTAATTTTTTTTCAAATAGCAAGGCGCGTGTTGCTACATTGTGTACTGCAAAATGAAAGTGTAGGGGGTCACGTAGTGTTAAGCAGGCAGCCTGGCTAACATAATATTTGCCTCCCGGACTGCAACGTGATTTATCAATAAAACCTTCAAGAAGTTGTGGAAAAAAAGATTTAGATTTTGAAGGTTCTTCCATTGCATGTGCACAAAAAAATATTGCCACTAAGACTATTTTTTTCATCTTCGATTCTCAAATATTACTCATTTACATTATAAAAATAATTAAAATAGTAAAATTATTGACTATTTAATCAAGAAAAAGATAGAAAAGAGAAGAACGATTGCGCGGTGCGCATTCAAAGTAAGGGGATTGGAATGAAGGGACGTAATTCTAAAAAAATAGGATACGTGATTACGCTGATGATTTGTGCAGCAGGGATGTACAAGTTAAAGGGAGTGATTTTTACTCCATCACGATGTGCCTTTTCTTTTGACTCTGAATTATCACCAACAACTAAACAAGCAATAAAAGAAGCGGTCAAAACTTCATACTTGGGGCCTTTAAGTGCTATCCCGCAAAAAATCCAAGAAGTTTGTCCGGCAGCTACAGATATAACTATTTCTCTACGTCCAGACAAAACAGTTTTTGTGCAGGTAAATAAATCGAATCCGTATTTGCGTATTGCAGCAGAAGATATTTTGTTGCGTTCCGGAAAAATAGTGAATGCCAAATATTTTTGTTCAGATGTAGTTAACCAATTGCCGCAGATTATGGCGGCTTCCAATCAACCGGTTTCGCAACAGTTTAGCGCTTGGCTTTTAAAATTAGATCCACAGATTGTAGAGCAATATGCTATTTGTTTTCATGATGATTATGAAATTGTTTTAGCAGATAAAAAAGACATACACAAAAAAATTATTTGCAGTTCTTTTACTGCACTTGATGATGAGATAAAGGGGATGTGTCAGCGTGTTATTGATGAACGTTTGCGATCGATGCAAGGGACGGCTCGATCGGTTTGTTACAGTGCTGATATTCGGTTTGAAAAACAAATAATTGTGTGCTCGCATAAAGGGGGGGCATGTCATGGCTAAAGTTTTTACGGATAGGGTAGTTGTTTCTATTGATGTGGGTACAACCAAAATTTGTGTTTTGGTTGCGCATATGATTGATAAAGATCATGTTGAGATTTTAGGGGTAGGCAAAGCTCCTTCTGATGGGTTGCGTAAAGGAGTTGTTGTTGATATGCAAAAAACAATTGCATCAATTAAAGCCGCAATAAAAGAGGCTGAATTGATGGCAAATGTCAGCATCAACACCGTTGCTATTGGAATTTCGGGTGGTCACATTCAATCAACTAATTCTTCCGGAATGGTAGCAATCAAAAATGGACAGGTAAAAGAATCTGATGTTGCAGCAGTGATGAATGCAGCGCGTGCATTTGCAATACCGGAAGGGATGCAAGTACTCCATGTATTACCTCAATTTTTTATCATAGATGCGCGTGATAAAGTGCAAAATCCGGTTGGTATGCACGGCATTCGTTTAGAAGTTCAAGCGCATGTGATTATGGGCGCAATCGCTTCAGTACAAAATTTAGTTAAATGCTGCGAAATGGCGGGTGTAAAAGTAACCGACATTATTCTGGAACAGTTAGCATCAGCAGATGCGGTACTATCTGACGATGAGCGCGAACTGGGTGTTGCAATGCTTGATATTGGTGGCGGAACTTCTGATTTGGCAATTTATCAAAATGGCAATATTCGCCATACGTTTGTACTTCCGGTTGCGGGGAATCATTTTACTAACGATGTTGCCGTTGGTTTACGGACAACGTTAAAAGACGCAGAGCGTGTAAAAAAAGAATATGGCTTAGCATCGATAGATTTATTAGAGCATGATCATACGATTGAAATTCATACTGCTCATGGCGATGAAACTCAACTTGTACACGTTTCAGATTTAGTTGCGATTTTGCAACCACGTGCTCAAGAATTGTTAAGCTTGATTCATGATGAGATTATCAAGCATAAATTGCAGGGCATGATGCAATCGGGGTTTGTATTAACCGGTGGCGGGGCGTTATTGCCAGGCATGAAAGAGCTAGCGCAAGAGATTTTACAAGTACCCGTACGCGTAGGCATGCTGCATATGCCATACGATTTGCCAGAGTCACTTGAAAGTCCAATCTATGCAACCGGATATGGACTCTTAAAACAGGTTGCAAAACAGCAAGACAAATCGCTGGAAAAAATAGAAGGCCCAACATTGAATCGCATTTTTATGCGTATGAAATCGTGGGTTATAGATTTTTTTTAATGTAAATAAGGGGAGATACCATGATAGAATTCGATAGCGCAGAACTCGCGCGTGAAACAACCGCAAAAATCAAAGTTGTCGGTGTGGGCGGAGCCGGCGGTAATACCGTAAATAATATTATTGAATCAGGTTACCAAGGTATTGAATATATTGTGGTAAACACCGATGCACAAGCATTAGAAAATTCAAAAGCTTCAGTTAAGATCCGTCTTGGCGCACGCAGCGCCAAAGGTCTTGGCTCAGGAGCAAATCCAGATGCAGGCAAGCGCGCTGCTGAAGAAACATTAAATGAGATTATGGAACATCTTGAAGATGCAGACATTGTGTTTCTTACCGCAGGTATGGGTGGTGGAACCGGATCAGGTGCACTACCCGTCATCGCGCGTGCACTTAAAGAACGTGGCATTCTTTCAATTGCAGTGGTTACCAAACCATTTGATTTTGAAGGTAAAAAACGCGCAGCGATTGCAGAAAATGTTATCAAACAATTAAAACAAGAAGTAGATACGTTAATTGTAATTCCAAATCAAAACTTGTTAAAGGTGGTGGATGCGCATACGTCTATGCTTGATGCATTTAATATGATTAATGCAGTCCTTGGCCAATCAGTCAAAAGTATCTCTGATATTATAACCAAGCCAGGGCACATCAACGTTGATTTTGCCGATGTAAGAACGATTATGAAAGATCGTGGTCTTGCAATTATGGGTACAGCAATTGCAAGCGGCCATGATCGTGCACTTGAAGCAACGCTCGCTGCAATCTCTTCGCCATTATTAGAATCGATGAATATTAAAGGTTCACGCAGTGTGCTTTTAAATATCACCGGTTCTCGTGATTTAAGCTTGCATGAAATTAGCCAAGCAGCGTCAGTCATTTATGAACAAGCTGATACTGATGCACAAATTATTCTTGGTTCAGTAATTGATGACAGTTTAGATGATATGGTGCAAGTAACTATTATTGCGACCGGCTTTGAAGAAGCGCAAGCGCAATTAGCGCGTGCCGAGCAAGAGATCAAGGTAAAAGCAACCGTGCTTGATGTGGGTGCTGCATGTGAATTAAAACAAGAAGCTCATGTGCCTCCTGCTCCAAAAGCTCCGGAAATTGCAGAAAAACAGCCGATCTCAGCGATTTTATCAGGCTTTAAAAAACAACAAGAACTGCCTACGCGCGAATTATTAGTAGGCGATGATGCATTAGATGTGCCATCATTTATGCGCAAAGCTGAAAAGTCTGAAATAGAACAGTAATATTACTTATAAAAGTAAAGGTGGATGTGTATTTGCTTAAATATACTATCCACCTGTTTATTAGGGGATGTATGAATATTAGAAAAAATATAAGAGTAGTTCTTTCAAGCGTTCTTTTTGGGACTTCGCTGCTAGGAATGCAGGCGCGATATCATAGCGGAGGTGTTTTGCCGTATGCGATCGATAAATCCAATCAAGTGTGGGTTTTAGTTGGTACTGAGCCGGCACGGCATAATCAGGCTTTTGATTTTGGTGGCAAAAAGGATTCAGTAGATAAAGATAATCCTTTATATACTGCTGCACGTGAAGGAGCTGAGGAGCTACTTTTTTTGTATGACGAAACTGATCAAGAGTTCATGCATTTGATAGAGCAGGCGCAAAAATATGGGAAAAATTTTAATCCATATAAAGCTAATTCGATAACATATTTGCAGCTTATGCACAATATGAGTGATAATCTTAGAATATTAAGTAATGGTTACATGACCTATTTTGTAAAAATTCCTTATCAACCCAATATTCCCGATCGATTCGAAG
>CAZPZX010000008.1:0-26921 GCA_964591235.1 uncultured Pseudomonadota bacterium | reverse complement strand
AACCTATTATAACCAATATACATTATCAGCACACGTGTAGTAACGATGAGAAATGGACTATGAAAAAGCTATTAATTGTAGAGTCTCCGGCCAAGATTAAGACGATCTCAAAGTTTTTGGGAAAAGATTTCAAAATTATGTCTACCATGGGACATATTATGGATCTTCCTACCAAAAAAACGGGTGTTACTATTAATGGTTCCATTGAAATCGATTACGAGCCGATTGAAAATAAAGATAAGACGATTGCTGAAATTGCAAAAGCAGCATCTGTTGCTGATGAAATTTATCTAGCGCCTGACCCTGATCGGGAAGGTGAAATTATTGCATGGCATGTTGAGCAGCAAATAAAAAAAATTGCTAAAAAGGCTAAAATCCATCGTATTACCTTTAATGAAATAACAAAAGGTGCAATTCAGGATGCAATTGCGCATCCGCATGATGTTGATATGAATAAGGTTGCAGCTCAGCAAGCGCGCCGTGTATTAGACCGTTGGGTAGGATACGAAGTATCACCCATTTTATGGCAAAAAATTGCGCCGGGATTATCAGCGGGTCGCGTGCAATCGGTTGCGTTGCGATTAATTTGTGATCGCGAAGAATCGATTCGCGCATTTAAGCCTGAAGAATATTGGTCAATTACCGGTCAATTCAAACATGCAGATGGGATGATTGAAGCGGCGCTTACCAATATTGGTAAAGATAAAGCGGATATTACTAATAAAAAAGATGCTGATGATATTGTAACGCAGATAAAAAAAGCTGATTATGCTATCGATGCAATTACTGATAAAGAACGTACCAGAAATCCACTGGCACCGTTTATGACCAGTACGTTGCAGCAAGCGGCATTTAATATGCTCGGCTTTTCAGTTAAAAAAACAATGCAATTAGCACAACAATTATATGAAGGTGTTCCTTTAGAAGATGCGAGCACGCCGGTTGCATTAATTACTTATATGCGTACTGACTCGTTACGATTATCCGATACAGCACTCAAGCAAGCGCGCGATTATATCGCTTTGCATTTTGATAAACAGTATTTACCTTCAAGCGCCAATCTGTATGCAAAATCAAAAGCAAAAGATGTAGCAACTCAAGATGCGCACGAAGCAATTCGTCCTATTGATGCCGAGCGTTCACCTGAAAAAGTGCGTAAATATTTACCCAAAGATTTAGCAAATTTATACGATCTTATTTGGAAGCGCTTTATTGCCAGCCAAATGAAACCAGCATTATATGCACAACGCCAAGTGACTATCAAAGGTGGAAAATTTGTATTTAAGGTGACCGGTTCTACTCTAATCTTTGATGGATTCTTAAAGGTGTATAATGATACTGATGAAGAAGAGGATGAGAAAGCAGGTAAAGTAACGTTACCTAAAGAGATTAAAAAAGATGATCCACTGAACCTTCAAAAAGTTACTCCAAAACAACATTTTACTCAGCCGCCTCCGCGCTATACTGAAGCATCCTTAGTTAAGGATTTAGAAAAAGAAGGTATCGGCCGTCCAAGTACGTATGCAACGATTATGAATACGATTCGCGCGCGACAATATACCGCGCTTGATACCAAAAAAAGATTTACTCCAACTGAATTAGGTATGACCGTTACTAAAATGCTTGTCGAGAATCTTCCTAAGATTATGGACATTAAATTTACTGCCCATATGGAAGAGCATTTGGATAAGGTTGCACAGGGAGAACTTGATCGTGATACCTTATTGCGTGGATTCTATGAGCCATTTACCCAAGATGTAAAAGAATTTAAGGGAAGTGATGGTAAACGCGTTGCTGAACCAACTGAAATTACCTGTCCAAAATGTAAAAAACATAAGCTTGCCATTCGCTTTGGTAAAGCCGGTGAATTCTTAGGATGCTTAGGGTATCCAAAATGTGATTTCACTACTAACTTTAAACGTAATGAAAAAGGTGAAATTGAATTGGTCGAAGCAGCGCAGCCTGAATTGTTAGATGAAAAATGTCCACAATGTGGTAAACAATTGCGTCGTTTAGTAGGTAAATTTGGTCCATTTATTGCATGTTCAGGATATCCTGATTGTAAATACATTCATCATGTGAAAGCTGATTTCAAATGTCCGCTTGATGGTGGAGAGGTAGTGCAACGCCGTTGGCGTGGTGGCTCATTCTGGGGTTGTAATAACTATCCAAAATGTAAGTTTGCAGTCTTTGGTGATATTGAAGAGACCCCATGTCCAAAATGTAAGTTGCCATTCTTAGTCAAAAAAGTTGATAAAGAAGGCAAAGTTACTTTATTCTGTTCCGATAAAAATTGCGGATATAGCAAATCATAAGTATAATTGGGTAATTGTTGGTTATACCAATTATCCATTTTTTAAATCAGTAAATAGCAAAAGCAGTCTTTTATTTCAATTGATGCATCTATTGCTTTTTAAGGATTGATTTTGCTACCCTATAAGTAATAGGAGGATGTCATGAAAATAGTAAAAAAATTAGCGATTTTCTCAGTATTTGCCTTTGCAGGCTATGCGTCTGGAATGGAATCAGGAGAACTTACGTCTATTCTTATCGAAAAATACCGACCGGTAGAAGACAGAATTGAAGTAGAACAGATCTTAAAAGATAAATGGTCATCGGCTGTTTGGGGAAAACAAGGAGAAACGTTTGACCAAAACTTAGCCAATACATTACTCAATCCAGTTGAGCCACCTCCGGGAGAAAAAACTATTGAAGTGGCGCGAGATACGCAAGAAGCTAAAGGTAACCAAATTAAAGGTTTTATTACGTATATTTCTTTTGAGCCGATCAAATCAGAACACCCGGATTTAAAAACTCGTCGTGGGTATATTGAGTTAGTCCTAAGTAAGGATATGACTCCTGGTTTGCAACGCGAGGCGATCGAAAGAAAATTGCGTATCCAGGCCATTGAAAAAATGAAACAAAAAAATCCTGAAAAGATTGAAGAATTCATCCTGAAGGATGATGAGTTTAGTAGAAATCTTCTTAAGACGTTAGGATTTGAACAAGTTAAAGAAAACCAGTTTGCACGTAAATTTGAATTGCAATTAAAGAAATAAACATTAAAAAGAGCTCCATTCCAGGAGCTCTTTTTTTATTTATTAGCTAATTTTTCTAATTTTTTTGCAATTTTTGTGCGTTCAGTATTATTGTTTTGTAGTTGATGCTCCAAATAGGCAAATGTCGCACCGCTCAAAACCATTATTGATAGTCCTGCTAACGCGCCGCCTTTTTTTAATTGTGCCGATCTGACAAGACCATAGCCCAATCCGGCACTGCCTGTCCAGGTTAAAAATTGTTGCTTGGTAAGAAGTTCAGAGTTAGTAGCATCAAGATATTCTTTCTCAAATTTTAATTCTTGTTTGTCTTGTTTAGACATGCTTATGAGCGATATTGGTAAAAGTATTACGAGTATCATTATTTTCATGAAACGTATCCTGTATTTGAAATTAAAAAGTTTTGTAACTCTTTCTCTGCTTGTACATGATCAAAATGTGCAACGACATGATCTAAATACCCATAACGGATGCCAATAAATTCAATATCCGGATGCAAAACTTTTTTAATTGCATGTAAATTTTTTTCTTTATCATCAACCGCAATTATTTTTTTAAAATATTTATTAATGCGTTGGCTGATATGTTCAAATACTTTGCCTTTGTCATTTCCATCGCAAAAGATTATGCCATCTTTATAGCAATATCGTAATTCGCCGTCACAAATTTCTTCATGCCAGAGTTGGCTAAAATGAATATCCAGATTTCGTAGCTGCATGATGGTCGAATCACTTACTTCAGATAAGCGTGCAGTGATTGCAACTACAGTAATACCTTTTGCTTGTAATTCTTTAATTATTTCTACCGTGATTTCTTCAACGAGTGTCAAACTAATATGCTTTTGTAAGTAAACGTAAAGATCTTTTATTAATAACCATGCCTGGCGTGCAGACAGGCCGTCTTTCATTTTTTGTTTAATGTGATGTTCTACCCATTGATCACTGGCTACATAGGTGTCTAGTGGTTGCACCACCGTATTATCAAGATCCAAAAGTATTATCGTATGAGGATGATGATCATGTGGAGCGATGTAATTCCATATTGCATCGAAATTATTATGGTGATTGAGGTATGAAAAAAGTGGAATATGGAAAAAGAAAAGTACGTACACAAAAAATTGTTTCATTGATGATCCTAAACTTTAGATGTTTATTTGAAGTTACAGTATACGAATTACCTCTTTCATGTACAGATTAAAATGAAAGAGGGCACTCATTGCGAGTGCCCATAAAAAATATATTCAATTAATTATGCGAGGGTGTACTGAAAGAATACCGAAAGTGTAAAGGTACGTGCACTTTGACCAGTGCTTGATTCAAGGACTCCTACCCAACGAGCTTGATTGGTGGTCCCACTAATACTTTTTACTATTCCAGGTTGGATCCAGGCTATACCTGAATCAAAACCTATAGCCTCAAGCTCACTACTTGCTCCTGATCCTTGTGCTCCATCAGTAACAAATGCTGAGCCTCGAGTAATCGGTAGAGTAAAATCAAAAAAGTAAACAGGTTGGGCGTTCCCAACACCTGGAGAAGGAATAGCAGCAGCATTGATGTTCACGGTAAACTGGCACATAACAATATTGCCGACTTGTGTGTAAAAAAGGGATGATCCCGCGTCATTTATTGATACGATTGTGGAAGAAAGATTACTTACTACTAACGGTGTGACGCTATCAGAAGTAATAGTTATTACGTTACCATCAGCGCCGGTTGGTCCGGTTGCTCCTTGCGGGCCTTGAGCTCCTTGTGCACCGGTATTTCCCGTATCGCCGGTGGGGCCTGTTGCAACACCGCCGCCGGTAGTGCCCGGAGCGCCCGTCGGTCCAACAGCACCTAATGCACCGGTAGGTCCGGTTACCCCGGTTAATCCCGTGGTTCCAGTACCCCCTGTAGCACCGCGTGCTCCTTGTGCACCTTGAACTCCTGTTGCTCCGGTTGCCCCGGTTGCTCCGGTAATGCCCGTTGCGCCATTTGTGCCGGTATTGCCCGTTGATCCCGTTGCTCCGGTTAAGCCGGTGGCTCCGGTTGCTCCTGTATCGCCACGTGCTCCGGTTTCTCCGGTAGCTCCGCGAGCGCCCGTTGCTCCGGTGATTATAGATCCGACTGTACCGGTTGGACCGGTGGGGCCTTGTGGTCCAATAATTCCTGCAGCCCCCGGTCCGGTAACGATTCCGGTAACAATCAGATTATTAACCACGACATTATTAAAAAGACCATCAACTGTTGTGACATTGGTAGCTTCTTTAAATAAAGCCATCGTGCGGGGAGTAGAAATACCACTAGCACACAGATTAATATAATTGGTGCAATCAGCTGCAGTGTTTAAATGCCAAATTATTGGCAATAAAAATGCTCCAGCATAAAGAGAATATTTTATCGATTTCATAAAGTTCCTTTTATGCCACTATATATGCAAAGTAAATAACAAGATTCCCAACACGAAGGTTAGTACCAATATCATTTCTGCGATAGAAACCGGTGAAAGTCATTTGATTAGTGCTTGTAGCAACTGGCTGAGCTACGCCCGGAGATTCCCATGCATCGGAAGTAACGTTAAAAGTAGTAGTAAGGCCACTACAAGCGCCGCTGCCCTGCGTGAAGCTCCCATTAAATGCTGTAGTTCGTGACACAGGCAACGTGAAGTTAAATGATATGCGTAACCCTGTTATGCCCGTGTTAATTGTATAGTTAAAAGCAACTTCTCCCATAACGATATTGCCGATTCTTATATAGCGGCTCGTATAAGAATTGCCTGCACCGTTGCCCACATCATTAATTGTAAGAGCCGGAGTACTCGTGGTGTCTGCTGTTGATACAAAAGTTCCATTGATAATTGTTATTCCGCCTGCCGGACCTTGATTGCCCGTAAGACCCGTTACGCCAGTAATACCGGTTGCTCCGGTCGGGCCTGTTGGGCCGGTATCGCCTAATGGACCATTCAGGCCCTGTGCTCCGGTAGCACCGGTATCACCGGTTGCGCCGGTTGCTCCCGTTGCTCCTGTTAAACCATTAGCGCCAGTTGCACCCGTATTGCCTGTCAATCCGGTCAGGCCAACTGCTCCCACGCCACCGGTTGCGCCCGTTGCTCCTGTTATACCTGTTAAACCAGTTGCGCCGGTTGCTCCCCTGGCACCTGTTTGACCGGTTGTGCCACGAGCACCAAAGGTACCCGCATCACCGGTTGCGCCGGTTGCTCCGGTATCGCCGCGTGGTCCGGTAACTAAAATGCCACCAGAGCCTGCAGGGCCGGTTGGCCCGGTAATTCCTCTAAAACCGATTCCTGAAACGCCGCTGTTAACAATTAAATTATCAAAAACTGCAGTTCCTGATACGCGTAAATTGTCAGTATCCAATCGTGCCAAGCATTCGCTATCGGTTGCTAATGTTGAAGCTGCCAATTGACACAAAACGGTTAGATCACAAAATTGAGCGCTTCCGGTTGCGCATAGTGCACGAATTTGATCAACCGGTAATGATTGATCGAGCGAAAAAGTTGTACCAGCTACTAACAGTAAGCTGTACCATTTAATATGTTTCATTACTCGTTCCTCTAATTTATGGTGTAGTGTAAGCAAAACTGATACCCACTTGAAGCGGACCCGAAATGTTAGCACTTTGTTGTTGGGCTATCCAAACAGCATTTTGTAATGCGCTTGATGGAGAAACGATGTTTGTACGAAAACGTACTGGAATTCCTGCACCAATAAGTCCGATTGGTCCGGTTGCGCCTGTTGATTGAAACTCTGATGCAATTCCACCGCCTTCATTAAAGGAAGATGTTGGATTAACATGAGGAAAACCAGGTGGGAGAGTAAAATCTAGTGCAACACGGCCACCTGAGGTTAGGTCACCGGTGGTAACATTAAACGTACAATACACGGTATTACCAACTTGAGTATAATTTCCTAATCCATTAAGTGCGACCGAAGAAAGACCGGTGATAATATTTAATGTCGGTGCCCATGTGCTACTTGATACGTTACTTGCTACGCCAGTAGGGCCTGTATCACCGGTTGCTCCTGTTGCGCCGGTTGCTCCCGTTGCACCGGTTGCTCCTGGTGAACCCGTTGGGCCTGTTCCGTTAACTCCCGTTGGGCCAGTGGCTCCCGTAGCACCTGTTGGCCCTGTTGATCCGATTGCTCCGAGTGCGCCTGTATTACCGTTTGCTCCCGTTATGCCGGTGATTCCGGTTGTGCCTGTTGCGCCGGTTAAGCCGGTCGCTCCGGTTGCTCCGTTAATTCCATTTATTCCCGTAGCGCCGGTTGCTCCCGTATCTCCGGTTGCTCCGACTGCGCCCAGAGTGCCGGTTAATCCAGGATCTCCGGTTGCTCCGGTAGCGCCGGTTGCTCCTGTATCGCCGGTAGCGCCAACACCCGTACCACCATTAGGGCCGGTTGGGCCTGTTGCGCCTGTTGGACCACGAGCACCTGATGATGAACCATTGATAATTAAATTGTTAATGATTGCGGTACCAATCAATGTTGATTGCTGAACAAATATATCTTCAGTTGTATCATTTTGAGCAGCAACATTTTTTGCAGCGATAGTATCATCGACACACAGATTGCAAAAATAGGCAGTTAATTCGTTATTGGGACAAAGTGAGCGTGATGTATTTTGTGTTATATCAAAATTCTCAAAATCTGTATCTATTGAATAAGTATTTAGTTGATACAATAAACTTAATGCCCATAAAGAGAGCATAAGTTTATTCTTACTTTTATAAACGGTCATAAAACTCCTTTTTTAATGACAACTAAGAAATAAGAAAAATTTATTTTCTGCATTTGCAGCCGAGCATTTTGCACGGGCACCACAGATAAGCTTTTCCCGGTCCGCCAATAAGAACTGCAGATGCAAACACGAGTAAACTTAAAGCGTACTCGTAGCCACCATTTTGAGTGAAAAATCCATTTTTTAAGTGTACAAAATAAATTGCTCCGAACATTATTCCAATAACCAGCAATGCACCGATTTCAGATGCAATTCCTAATACCAGAAGAATGCCGGCAATTAATTCAGAGATGGCAGCACAGTATGCAAGCCAGGAAGGAATACCTAATGTTGCGGACCATTGAACAAATCCTTGCAAGCCTGAGCCGCCAAAAAGACCTAAAACTTTTTGAGCGCCGTGAGCAATAAAAATTATACCGAGCATAATTCTAACGATTGTTAATGCCCATTCGCAGCGATTAGAGATAGTGCATAACATTTTACTCTCCTTTTAAAAAGTAAATAATTAGTAAGACTAAAACTCAGTCTATTAAATTTATGAGAAAAAAAAACTGGGCATATTATGCCCAGTTCTTATTTTCAAAATAGCTAATTTGATTATTGTTTTTTATTATTGAAGATAATCATTCCAAATGCTATTGCACCAGCAAGCACTGCGCTATACATCATGCGAGTGCCCATGTGGGAGCTTAATGTATACCAGCTGTAAGCACAGAATCCGATTGCTAATAGCATACCAATGATGGTAATTACTAATTTATATGAAGATACTTTATTTCTGGTTTGTACAACAAGTAATGAAATAAAGGGTAGCAGAAATGATAAGAAGACTCCCAGAATACACAACCCACCCGTTAAAGGAATACTTGGAATTAATGTAGCAAGTAGGAAAACAACCGTTCCTTGCAAGAATAATGCTTTCCAAGGTCGTCCCAAAGAAGTTGTTGCTGATAAGAATCCACGGTCTTTAAATAATCCTTGTGCTGACATTGATTGTAACAAAATCGCATTTCCGTTGATCATTGCAATTAAACTTGCAATAAAGATCAACACAGCTGCAGTTGGAATGAGTAATGAAAGCAACGCCTTTAAATAAGGAATCGGAAGTGTGATAAAATCAGGATAGTTTGGCGCACCGATCGTCGCTAGATTGTCTGCTCCCATTAAATTGAGCAATCCAAAATGAAATAACGTGTATAAAAATCCGGTGCCTAAGAATCCAATTAAAATTGCACGGGGGGCATTCTTTTCACTATCTTTAATCAGATGGCTAATACTTACACAGAATTCAAAACCAAAGTAACCGAAAATTGGTAAGGTTAATGAAGCCGGAAGCGCTGCTAACTCTGTACCGGAAATAGTGAAGCTTGGATTAAAAATAAACGGAAGAAGTAAAATTAAAATGACCAGAGGCATCACTTTGATAATAGTCAGTGAGTCGAGGAATTTGCTCACCACTTTATAACTGAGCAAGCTAAATAACAAAACCGCAAAAATAGTAATTGCGTTAAATACAATCATATTCCCGGTAATCGCGTTTGGTCCAAATTTTTTAACCAAAGTATCTTGTAAGAACAAGAGCTCTACGGTTGCAGCAAAAGTATAGCCGACAATATAGAGCCAACCACTGGCAAACCCGGCAGTTTCGTTAAGTCCTTGTTTAGCGTAGAGATAAAATCCACCGGCTCCGGGAAACATTCGATTTAACTCGATAGTACAGAGTACGATTGGTAAAAACATCAAAGCGACTAAGGGCCATGCTAAGAAACTTGCATTACCACAGATCGCAGCAACGGCAGCAGGGCCACCCATAATTCCGGATCCGATCATAATGTTCATATTAAGCAATATAGCTGTCAACAGTGATATTTTGTGTTCTTTCATGGAACGCACACTTTATGGAAAATTGTTTTTATAGTAACAATACAACGAAACTGGCAAGATTGGGTTAATTAAGTTTTCTTTGCAGTCCTTGTCCACTATACTCAAAATTGTCAACTTTGACTAGGAGTAAATATGGTAGCCAAACTCTTATGTCTTTCGATCTGGATGAGCATTTCTATGCTTGCGATGCAAACGACGCAAAACCCGGAACCAGAAACGCCAAGTAGTTCTTCTGAGGTTAATAGTTCATTACGTGTAAAGCCACCTAAATTATATGCTGGTATAGATGATCAAATAGAAGCTATAAAAGCTGCAGCATATAGCGATGGTTTGACGTTGGCCAGAAAAGAAAGTGAAGAACAAATTAAAACATTACAAGCAGATCAGCGTAGATTGCTCGAAGTTTTAACATCATACTCTGCTATGAATGTTCATTTAACAAATGATCTACAGCAATCACGGGAACAGCTTCAAATGTTGCAATCGAATATGCGAGCTGTAGTTCAACAATTTCATGAAATTATTATTTTGAATAAATCTTTTCGAGAGAGCCCTGCTAGTCAAATTGCATTATTACAAAAAGCCCTAGAAGAGTTTAAAAATCTTCTTAAATAAAGAAGATCATCACGAGCGAAAGCACTAATACATAAATTGCTGCGGCATCAATAACCCCTTGCGCAAAAATACTAGTGTGAGCAAGTGAAGTATAGTTGCCAGGGTTTGCGGCAATCTGTTCACATGCGGAAGCTGCTGTACGTCCTGAGCTTATGCCGGGGCCAAATGTGCCGATTCCGGTAGCAATTCCTGCCGCGCACATTACATAGCCGGCAATCTCTTTGCCTGCAGGAACACCGCTCAATAATAATACGAGCGATACCACCATGGCAAAAATTACCGGAGATTCAATAATTGCTTGGCTAATGAAGGTGAAGGTAAGTACTTGTGGGGCAGCATTGCGGTTTTTACTAATGCCAATAAATGCAGTTTTTGCAAAATGAGCTAAACCGAGTGCAGGGCCGATGCATCCTAATCCTATGGCGGCACCGGAACCAATAAGTCGTAAGCTATCGGCAAGAGTTGCAGCTTGAGCTGCTTGTGCTTTGATTAAGAAGGCAACAATAAATGCTAAAATAAGTGGCGTTTGGATCACTGACAATACGATTAAGGTGAAATTAAAAATCCAATTTCCCATAAATGGCTGACGCGCTGCGGCATAGCACGCTTGTTGTGCAGGCCATGCGCTCACCATAGCCACGGTAAATCCTGAAACGATCATAGCAATAGCAATACCGATTTTTGCAATATCACTATAAAAAGCATCGACCGGTGTTTTTTCTTGTAAGAAAAGAAAAATAGCAACAAAGACACCTAAAATCGCTGCTGTTTCAATAAGAGTAGAGCTTAAAAGCGCTAATTTTCTAATATCATCTTTTGCTTGCGGCTGAATATCAATGGCTTTAAATGCAGCTTGATTGGTTAACCCCTGACTGATTCCTACGCCTATTGCCGTAATGGTAACTACTAATGATGCGATAATATAGTTGGCAATACTCATGTCATTTCCCCGATTTCTTCATTATGTGAAAGCGCAATAGCAAGATAGGTCATCGAAAGCATAGTAAACACGAACGCTTGTAAGAACCCTTCAAAGAGAATAAAGAATCCAACCATAATTAAATTAATGCCTGAGAACAATCCAATTAATTGCAAGAACCATGAATTACTTAAGATGCCTGAATAAATATGTACGATCGTTGCGCCGCCAAAAATATTTCCAAATAAACGAAATGACATTGAAACGATCGTCGATAATTTGCCAATGATATGTAACGGGAACATGAAAAAGAATGGGGTGAAAAACTCTTTTAAGTAATGCCAAAAGCCGTGTTCTTTAATGGCATGATATTGAATATAAAAGAATGATATTAAACCCAGTGAAAGCGTTGTGTTCAATTCTTTTGTCGGTTCTTCTACCCAGGGTAAGATTGCAATACAATTACACAATAAAATATAGGTAAAAAGCGCGATGATAAATGCCGTATGTTCAAAAGAAAAGAAGCCGAACGATTGAGAACATAAATCCACAAAAGTACGAACATATTGAATTACCATGTAGCGCGTTACGCTTGACTTGCGAGTTAAGGCGATACGCGCAGCAATAATGAGTAAGATCAAAACAAATAACACAATCCACGTGTTAATCACGGTATCGATATCTATTGAAAAAAAGGGATGATTAAAACCCAACGAGGAAAGCGGACGCCATTGATTAGCGTTTGAGTGTCCTATGGTGGCTTTCATGGAACGGGACCTTATATCTATAAATTACCAACCAAAACGTTGCTAAAAATGAGAGTACCAGGATTATTGGTTGAATGGAAGGTAATGTTAAGAGATTAATTCCCGTAAATAAAAGAATTAAAAAACGGAGGAACGTAAAGAAAATGTTAGAAAAAAGAGAAAAGACTCCTCGTCTTGAAATCAAGAAAAGGAGTCCGTATAAATATCCAACGATGCAGCCTATACCGACTGACAAGAATATTGTTTTGAGCATGGTTTAGAGCTTTTTAATGCCTTTATAGTGCCAGTAATCTGAAACGATAGCAGATGAACCGGTCACAATTACTAAACCATGACGTTCATCAACGGTTTTTTCAGCAGCTTCAAATGCTTCTTTAAATGTCTTAGCTGAGCGTGCTTTGATTTTCATGCTCTTAATTGCATTAGTTACTTGCTCAACATCCCATGATGAACCGCTGTTTTGGCCAGGAACATGAGTTACTGGGCAAACAATGACTTGACCATTATTCTTTTTGAAAAAGTAACGTAATAGTTTAAGAAATTCAGTAAAATCTAAGCTTGGATTATTGCAACCGATTACTAAGGTAATGCCTTTGATTGGTTTGTGATAGTGCAATAAGCGAATACCCAATAAAAGATTTTTGAAGGCATCTAAGTTGCTTGCGGTATCAAGTAAGATGCTTGGTTTTTCTTTATCAAGTAATTGAAAGCGCGCAGATAAAAGATTAGAAGTTTCTTTCCAAAATTGATCAACCGTTTTTTTAGGGTTCAATTCTGATTGACGTTTTGCTTCTAAGGTCGGGCGACCGCGTAAACCTTTTTGTTTTGACAATAAAGTGTTTGCAACAACTACGTCATTATTTGTGAAGCTGTTTACGTACGTTTGAGAAATACGTTCAGCTAATGCTGCGCAACGGCCATGCAATTGCTCGAACGGATACGGTAAAGCAGCTAATTTCCGAATCGGCATTGACCAGGTACCTTTTTTCTCAAGAACTAAGTCATGCATAACTTGTAAATTTAATTTGCTTTGATCGGCTGAAACAACATAGGTATTTGGTTTAACAATGCCCAAGGTTTCAACGATTGCATCTTTAACGGTCGATTCATCATCGGCAGTTACGCGGGTGATTGCCGCAATTTTTGGTGTGCAGATAGTAGTAGCATTATATGTACCACCCTTGCTGACCTCTAAAAGCGCGACGTCAACATTATTGTTTTTAAAATATAATAATGCCATCATAGTTAAAATTTCATAAGAATTAGCGGCTAACCCTAATGATTCTGCCATGTTAATGACATCATTGCCTAATTCAGTGAATGATTTATTGGCGATTGCTTCATTATTGATCGAGAAACGTTCATTGTAGGTAAGGATGTGAGGAGAGTAGAAGGTTCCAACTTTCAGACCTTCTTCACGTAATAATTGTGCCGCGAAGTTGATGGTAATCGATTTACCATTGGTACCAGCAACCAAAACCGTATTGATCTTTGTCGATGGGGTGTTAAATGCCTGATCTAATTTTTTGATAACGGAAAGATTTTTATCGTTGAGATTGGTTTGCCAATGTGCATCCAAAAATTCAATTACTTCGTTATAACTACGCTGTTTGGCCAGCGTTGCAGTCTCTTTAGAATGTAACTGCTTGGTGTTTGTTTTCATATTTATCTCCACGGTTAGAATACTGATTTTTTGGCTACCCATAAATAGGGTAAGAATAAGCTCCCTTTTTATGATAAATTCATAGAGAAAAATGTCAAACAATAAATTTTAAGTTAAATGGTAAAGCTTTATTTACAAAAGAAAAAAATTAAAAGTGATTCTTTAACTTATTGATAAAAATGAGAATAGCATTCGAATAATAAACCTGCAGATCGATATTTTATTAGCAATAAAAAAAGCAATAAAGGCTACTAAAATAATTTCGAAGCTCTTATTGCTTTGTTTCTAATAGAATTTTTTAATTATCCTAATCGAGTTCCAAGCTCTTTGACCGCATACGCACCTAATAAAACATATGCCGTTGCTAATGATAAAAGGCTTATTCCTGATCGGACAAGCGGACGATGGTGGCCAGTTTTTTCATCGCGGTGCGTAAGCTGTGCTGCTCCTTGAAATGCCAAAGGCGCTGCAATTATCACTGTTCCCCAGGTTTGTATTTCTTGGAATGAAAGGGCGCTCGATGGTTTTGTTGATGAAAGGGTTGCAATAATTGCCAGTGCAAGTGCCTTGATTTTCATAAATTTCCTTTTTTAGTTTTCACTCTTTCATAGATGCTTGACTTGAGTCAATCTTTTGATCGTATGATAGGGTAAAACAGGAGAAAAAGTATGAATAAAAAAGTGGGTTTTTCCCTTATCGAGTTGATGATTGTTATTGCTATTATTGCACTCTTATCAATGATCGCTATTCCCAGTTACAGTAAATACTTAGCTAAAGCTAAACGGGCTGAAGCATACATGCAATTAAGCTCAATTTACGCTGCAGAAAAAGCACACTGGGCTGAGCATGGCACCTATACTACTCAGTTAAGTGGGCAAGGTGGAGCTGGATGGCAACCGGAAGGTTATAATGGTGGTGGGCAACAAGAGAAATTCTATTATACCTATGGATTTGGTGGCGGTGAAGGAACGAGCTGCTTTACCGGTAAGCTTAACTGCCCAAGTTCGCATTTAGGTAGTGGCTATGCGGATGAGAAGGGCTTTTTGGCATTTGCAGCCGCAGACATTGATGGCGATGGGCAAATGGATATTTTAAGCGTTGATCATCATAACAATATTAAGATTGTTCAGGATGATCTTGCATAAAATCTATGCCTGTAGATTATTAAGGCCATGGTATAAGCAGATTATGCTGGGAATAAGAATATAAGCACATGTAGCCGCAGCAATAGTATTGTGTGCGTAAGGCTTATTAGTAGGATTTTGGTAATACTTTTCTTGTTCTTTTGATTCTTCTAAATATGCCTTATATGAAATTATCCCGGTGGCCAATAACCCGAGACTTCCGGAAATAACTTTTGCATAAGAGTGAGCTGACTGGCGTGCTATTTGATCAACAGCATAATAATAAAGGGCAGTAGCTGATATTGCTACTGTATTTTCAAGAGTATCTGCTAATCGGTATTTAGAAGGTTTTGCGCTTGTCGTAAGTATTGTTAAGCATGAAAGAAAGAGAATCAGTTTTTTCATTTTTTCCACTTAGTGTTTGATAACCATGAATATATAACTAATGTATTATATTTTTGTATAAGGTTAAATGGCTTTTCTGATGAGAGTAAGTTAAAAGAATAATCCTGAAGCGAATTCCTCAAAAAAGACAAAAAGTATTGCTCCGATTGCCAAAAATGGTCCAAACGGAAGGGCGATGCTTTCTTTCTTGTGATGATAGAGCAAAAATCCAATTCCCCATAAAGCACCGAAGGTACTTCCAATCATTAAAGTAATCCAACATCCCCAAAGGCCAACAAAAGAGCCGATAAATGCCAAGAGCTCTAAGTCCCCCTGGCCCATGCCCTCTTTGCCTTTGATTTTTGCAAAGGCGACCGAAATTAGAAGCAAAATCCCATATCCAGCAAGACTGCCGATGATGCTTTGAGCGAGCGTAATGGGTACATAACCTAAAAATGCCAAAAGCCACCCAACCGGAACAGCATAGAGGGTAACAAAGCGAGAGATAAGCATCTCTTGCAGATCAGTGCGAATCGTAACGATCAATGCAGAAAAGAATATAAAATAGGCAGCCCAATACGCTGAATCGATATATTCAAAAAGCGCGAGCATAAGAACAACGGTCAAGGCTTCAATAAACGGATACAGCCAAGAAATTATTGCTTTGCAATGACGGCATTTGCCACGTAAGAGGATATAAGAAATAAGAGGGATATTGTCATACCAAGCAATGGGATGCTTGCACGAAGTGCAAAAAGAACGGGGGAAAATAATACTTAAGGAATGGAGAAGACGATAGGCAACAACATTTAAAAAGGAGCCCCAGCATAAGAGCAAAGGGATCAAAATTAATCCGTTGATGAGTCTTCTCCTTTAACTTGTTCAAGCAGGCCTTCAATGCGCTGCTGTTTTTCATATTGATCGTCAAACTTGAATACCAGTTCAGGGGTATAGCGTGAAGCGATCATTTTAGCCAAGGCGCGGCGTAAAGAGCCTTTATAGAGCAAAAGAGTTTGCAGTTTTTCTTTAAATTCTGCAGCCCCACCAACACAATAGAAGAAGATCGTGCAAACACTTTTATCATCAGATAACTTTACCCGATTAACAAACAGGTTGGCAAGATTCTTATCATCTAGCGTGGTTTCTCTAAAAAGTTCTGAAATTGATCTAAAAAGAAGGGCTTCTTTTTGAGATTTTTTGATTGAGGATACGCTCATGAATCAACTTAGGAAGGTTTATTGGTGATCATGCGCATTAAGTTTTGCTTGATCGCACGAACTAAACGTTTTCTACGTTTTTGGGTAGGTGATTCAAAATAAACGGTACGTTTCATATCACGTACTACGCCTTCGCGTTCAATTTTTTTCTTTAATTGTTTAAGCGCGCGTTCAACGTTTGAGCTGACGTAGACTGAGATATTTGATTTTTTTGACATAGCGTATCGCTGGCCTTTCTGTATATTTTAAAGTGGTTTAAAACACATTATTTATTCTATTTTATGGGAAATTCTTTACGCTGTCTAGCATGCCTTTATAACCACGAATACTTGCTTATGCGATATATTTGCTCACCAGGGAGTTTGAAAATTTATTCTTTGAGTCGTATTTTTTCTTAATCGTTCGTAATTCATGCAGGCGAGGGTATGCCTTTTCTATCTGATTCATGGTGCCAAACAGCTGATAAGGCAGGTAATAGGTGCCTCCACAATTAACTGCTGCATCGATTAATCTGCCCGTCCATTCTTGTGCGTGGGCCAATTTTTCATCGGTGTTTACTAAATTGATGTATAAAACGAAGGCAAAGGATTCCTGGGGGGCATAAGTAAGCAAAGACTCGGTATTTGCCGGCACATACCGAATCGATGTATTAAGTATATTTATGCCATAGGTATTGGTTAAGGTGCGCAATTGATTAATGAACTGAATAATATTTTGTACGGGAATAAAATATTCTTGAAGTACCGTGGTTGTAGGAAAACGCACCAAGGGCTCAAGTGTATTAACCGTTCTGCTCATTTCATAGTTTCGCCAGTTTATTCGTTTTTCTTGTAAGAATTTGAGTTCAAACGATGGGCGGAACTTTTTAAGAAACCCAATACGACGCAACATCTGCTCGCCCAACATTTGCAGGGGATAAAATGATGCAAACGGGCGCAAATGAGTTTCATCTGTCAATTGCTCATCGGTTTTATACCAGGTAATTGCGCCGACGGTTTTAAAATCATTGGGATATAAATTACCGTTATGCAAAATTGCATTAGGATTATTTTTAACTTCATTAAAGAAATGCTGAGCATATTCTTCTATGGGCATCTGTTTAATGATTTGTTTCATCTTAACATTATCCGTTAAGCTGATCGTCGCTTCGGTTATAATCCCGATTGCGCCATAACCGCCAATCGCAGCAGAGAAAATATCTTGGTTTTGATTCCGGCTGGCATCGACAATTGACCCATCTGCAAGTAATACTTTAATCGATTGAATGGTATCAATTAATGGACCATAATTAATATCGCGACCATGAATATTAACGCTCAATGACCCACCAACGGTAAAATCATTGTAGGACTGCATCACTTTGACTGATAAGTTATACGGATCAATAGCATTTTGAATGGCGCGCCAGGTGATACCGGTTTGGACGGTAATAGTCTTAGCTTGTGGATCAAAATTGATAATTGCTTTTAAATTGGTAATATCAACCACTAATCCATGGCGATAGGCAATTTGACCACCTTGGCTAAAGCGGCCGCCGGCTACTGAAATAGGGCATGTTGCAGTCATTACAATATGTTTTAACTCCTTGATTGAATGGGGTTTCTTAATAGCGCTTACCGGAATAACACTGGTATTACTGACGTCTGTTATTACCACATCATGCTCAGCAAACCAGACAAACGGGTTTATTTTGACACACTGAATATTTGAGCAAGAGATAAGAGACAGTAATAGAAATTTTTTAGATAGTAAATGCATATTCAACCTTCCATTATAAGCATCTAATAATACTATTGATTTTATATGGCGAAAATAAATATGCAAATATAAGCGGCGTTTTGTTTCAGATTGAATACTTTTGACCAATTAAAGTGCCGATTTTATTTGACTATCAGATAGGTTAGAAGATAAAGTTTACCGTAAACATGCAGGTGGTAGCATTATATACGTTGCGTGCATGGAACATTTGCTGCCATACGAAGCCAAACTGTAGGTTTGGAGAGACATCATAGTAGAAACCAAAGTTCCCTAATTGCGCGCGCCATACGGTGTTCGGGCATTTTGCCAAAGGATTATTATCATCAATCTGAATGAATGCGGGATCATCAACTAACCGCGTGATCGTATCTTTGCGGTGATGAACATAGACCCATTGGAACCAGAAAGAAAGACGATCTAAGAAATGATATGCGTGCATTTTACCTGCTAAATAAACCGTATCTCCGGGCTTGACGCTAACGCTGGTAGCAAATGGATAGATGCCGCTTTGCAATACGTTGGTTGGCAAACGATAATTATCAAAGTTTTTAGAGAAGAAATGGCTATAACCAATCTCGCCGCCGACTTCAATCGTTTCAACAAAATCAAAATCGATACCGATATTAGCATTAAAGCTGTTACTACCATTATTACCAAACGGTAATGAGAATTGACGCAAGGTATCTTTGGTATGTCCGGTTGCAATACCGCCGCCGATTCGAATAAATGGAATAGCTAAAAGCCGTGCCCAACTTAAATCACGATTAAAGTTAACCACGTGTGCATGGCGCCAGTACAGTGAAAGATACATATCTTCCACGCCCCATTTGGTAAAGTTACAAATATCAAGGCCCAATTGTTTCATCAAAGGAACTAGCGGATCCAACAGTTTACAATCAATGTCGGTTTTGGAAATAGTTGTGTTGGAGCAAGTAGTGGCATTAGCTTCAGTTGTTAAATCAATAAAACAAGGATTTAAGACTTGGCTAATTTCAACAACGCCGCCTTCAAATTGTAAGCCAAAGTCACCACAAATAATTGATTCTATATTCCAGCGCACACCGCGTTTTCTATATTTTAATGGAACAGAAACATACCCAAATAATGGTCTGCAAGTAGGATCTTGTGTAGGAATTTGTATCATGTTGCTGGTAACATCGCCTTGCTGAACTCCCGGAAAAATTTGCTGTAATGCTGCAAGCAGTAATGGTGGAAAGGAAGCGCCTTGAGGAAGTTTACCGGCTAATAAACCAAGTAAGTTCCAACGGCCATCGATGTCACCTATGTTTACTTCATTGGCGCAAACAGGATCTGGGCAATTTGTCGGCGAAGGATTACTGCATGCAATCGTATTGCATTCGCCAGGGCAATTAGCAGCAACCCAAGATTGAGGTTTGCAATAAGTTCCTGCAATGGTCTTAGCATTTGTTGCATTTTGACCAAATGCAGATATAGCAACCATGACGCGTTCTGGAGTTCCTTTTTCATCAGCGTATCCAAACATTAACTGTTTTTCTCGCTGATACAGAAAATAGTGAGGCCAAATTGCAGAGAAAAGTTTAAACGGATCGTTTCGTGAGTTAGTGGCCCATTCAGCATGTAGATTATCGGAGTACATAGTTACGGCCAGAAGAGTGATAATGGTACGCAATAAGCGGTGCTTTTTTACTGCCGACATTCTCTATCCTTTTATTTTATATCATATGTTGATAGGTATAACACCTTTAATCCGTGGTCGTCAAATTCAGCATAAGAACATTGCTAGTGCTCATTTTTTATAAATCATGTATGCTAAAAAATAAGAAAAAACCTTTAAAATAATGCATTACGTATGAGTTACAGTTCTTATTATCAAGCATATATTGAGAAAAATTTTTGTTGGTATGTGGTAGCGATTTTAAAAAGTTGCGATCATTTAGCCTTTGATCGTACCCTCGATACGCCGACCAATCTTTTTGAATTTTATGTTACTCCCGGACGAGAACAAGAGTTTGAAAATCTTATGCGCTATTTTGAGAAAAATCATCTCGTGCGCGATTTTAAAAAATTGCCCAATCGATTAATGGATCCTGGTTCACAATTATAATTTAAAAAAGGGAAGTTATATGAAGTATAATCTTCTTTTCATGGTAGTGACATCAACTTTACTCGGTGCCAAAGATGGGCCGCCATCAATCAAAATTATTAAGCCTAATTCTGCGCAAGAGCTTGCGCCCATTATTAAACAAATCAAAAAGCAATTTAATGTTGATCAAGAAGAATATCATGAGTATAGATATTTAGATTCAATTAACGGCTATATTCTTGATATTAACAATGATGGTAAAATTGAATATGTTTTTGAAGATTATCAGGGCAGTGGTGGTTATTTATGTTTACATATTTTCAGAAAAGAAGGTGATTTATTTAAATCCATGGAATATGAAAAATGTCCAAACTTCGATTTTGATGGCCCATTTCATAACCCGCTTACCAACAGTAATGAACTTTTTGTATCGGTTGGTAATATTATTTATATATGCACTGGAGGATCTCATCGTTGTGTGCAAGAATGGAACAGAGATACTATAACGATATCATGCAATGCTTTTTGGATTGGTCAGCAGCGTGCGTTATTTAATGAACTGTACAAAAATAAACTCTATGATGCGGCAGCGGAACATTTAAATGCTTTTGAAAAAAGCTGTCGACATAAAATCGATCCACAAACTGATTTATGGATGCGAAATGACGTTGCGCTTGCTTTATATAAAGATAACAAGCCGTATACTGCTTTGGCCCGTTTGCAAAACATAAAAAAAGATACCGCATATGCTCACGCATCAGAGGCACTCAAAAAAGCAATAACTACTAATGAAACCTTATGTCGCGATGCTATTAAAGAAGAAAAAGGATTTGGTACCAAAGGAAAATATGATTTTAGTTGGCTACTCAAAAAGGGTTATTCAATCAGTGACTATAATAACTTATTTGCTGCTACTATTCCTGATATTTATATTGAACAATATTATGAACATGCAGGAGAACTGAATGATCGTGAGAGCTCAGACCTGCGTGGATATATTCAAATACATTTTGGCTGCAGTTGTGATGACAATATCATCGTTGACCAACGGTATGTAACTTTGCAGGGCTGGTTTCCTCATAATGCTACATCGCGTGGTTTTATGTGGGTTGACACGATCTTAAGAGTGAGTATTGCAGCAATTGGAGTTGTAGAAACTAATCATTCAAAATCAATCTATCCATTGCAGCTATTTTCACGCAGCTTATTATTTGGAGAAATTCCAGCTAATTTTCTTGAACAATTTAAAAAATGGATAAAAGAAAATGAGATCCAGACAAAGCATATTTTATTTTATGATCGATTTGGCGCTGTTTCTCAAATTAAATTATAATAATTCTTAATTCTAATATATGATGAGACGCAACTTATTTTTGTGATCTATTAATGGACAAAAAAATTTCAGTATCTACTCGGTTTCACTCATGGGCCGAAAATGATTTTTCTAATGCACTCGATTTAAATGAGCTCATTGTTGCCCATCCGGCAGCTACTTTTTTTATGCGGGTTAAGGGTGATGCAATGCTTGATTCTGGAATTAGCTCAGGTGATATTCTTGTTGTTGATCGGGCGCTTTCATTATCAAATCATAAAATTATTATTGCGCGTTTAGAGGGGCAGCTGATTGTGCGGCGAGTAATAATATCGCAAGGAGCGTTAACGTTATTAGGTGATAATAAGAATGAGCCGATTATTATTACCGCAGAGCGTGATTTTGAACTCTGGGGAGTGGTGACCTATGTCATCAGACAAACCTAGACGCATATTTTTAGTTGATTGTAATAATTTTTTTGTTTCCTGCGAGCGTTTATTTGATCCGGGATTAATCGGTAAGCCGGTTGTTGTTTTATCAAATAATGATGGCTGTGTTATTGCGCGATCGAATGAAGCTAAAGCTTTGGCTATTCCCATGGGAGCGCCGGCGTTCCAATATGCTGCACTATTTAAAAAACATAACGTGCATATCTTTTCATCCAATTTTTCTCTGTATGGCGATATGTCTATGCGGGTGATGCAGACGCTCTCTCAAGAATCTACCGATATTGAAGTGTATTCAGTTGATGAGGCATTTTTACATGTACTTGATTTTGGGCATAAACAAGATGCAGCGTATTATGCAGCGCGTGCACAATTAATGGTTCGCAAAGTTAAACAGCACACCGGAATTCCTATTTCAATTGGTATTGCGCCAACCAAAACCCTTGCTAAGATTGCTAATAAGTTAGCAAAAAACAATCCTGCCTATGGTGGATATTTTGATATCACCGATCGGGATGATATTGATGCGATTCTTGAATTGGTGCCGGTTGGCGATATCTGGGGAGTTGGCAGACGCTATGCAAAAATGTTGATTGCCAATCATATTAAAACGGCAAAAGATTTAAAATATGCGCCGGATACATGGGTGCGCAAAAAGATGAGCATCATCGGTTTAAAGATGGTGCATGAGCTGCGCGGCATTCCCTGTTTTGCCATCGATGAAACGGTTGAACCCAATAAAAGTTTTGTGGTCTCACGATCATTTGGCAATCAGGTAACTGATAAAAAGTATTTGTATCAAGCAGCGGCAACGCATGCCAGTAGTGGTGGGCGAAAATTACGCAAACAAAAATTAATTGCCGGACATGTATCAGCATTTGTAATAATTCGGCAATATGGTCAAGAGTTTCGCTACTATGAAAGCGCCAGTGTGACCTTATCAAAAGCAACTTCATATACACCTGATCTTATTAGCGCTG
The DNA here is from genome assembly GCA_964591235.1 of uncultured Pseudomonadota bacterium. Lineage (GTDB taxonomy): Bacteria > Babelota > Babeliae > Babelales > Vermiphilaceae > BTUB01. The sequence goes on along the minus strand of CAZPZX010000008.1, from coordinate 3,995 downwards.
CTAAATCCTGTATTGATAAAATATATAAGCCAGGCCTTATTTATAAAAAAGTGGGAATTATGCTCAATGATATTGTTGCTGCCGATGCACAGCAGATGAATATTTATGAGCATCATGAAGGTGCTGATAAACGAGGAAATGCGATGGATGTGTTTGATCGTGTGATCACTAAATGGGGAACGGAAAAATTGACCTTTGCTGCAACCGGAACTGAACATGAAAATAGACCATGGCTGGTAAAAAAAGAAAAGCGATCAAAATGTTTTACAACCAGCTGGCATGAGTTATTAACTATTGATCTAGAGGATAAATCAAAGTAATCTGAAATAAAAACAACAAGGATTCTCTATGAAAAAAATAGCATTCGCACTCATGTGCATCTTTATTACTCAATCATCATCTGCGTTTTCTGCGCATTCATTATTCAAGATGATTGGAATCGTTGCAACAGCCGGCTTATTGACGGCAGCCCGTGCAGAACACCCACTTGCAAAAGCGATTTTGTTTCCGGTAACCTTTAAATTAAAGGCTGAGAATACTGAACGAGTGATCGACATTAATGCGCAATTTAACCTCGTTCCCTTAATTGCCGGTTATTGGGCTTTAAAGAAGATTTAAAAAATAGCTAAGAAAAGATAAGGCTCCATACGGAGCCCTTGTTATATCAATTTCTCAATCCTCGTGCGAGCTTCTTGAGTTCCTAGCATGGCAATTAATTCGTGAATAGCAGGACCATGTTCTTTACCGAGTAATGCCATACGCAAGAACCAGAATAATCCCGACAATGGAATGTTCTGTTTTTTTGCTTCAGCTTTCACGTCATTCACAAACATTTCCGGTTGGCCAATCTTATCAAGATTAGTTTTGATAATGGCAGCAACTTTTTTATGATCATCTTGCAAGATGTTTGCATCAATCGATGGCGCTACAAAAATAAAGCTTAATACTTTAGATGTATCTTCCAGCGTATGCATTTCGGTTTTAACTGCTTGAATTAAAGCGGTGAGTGTTTGACGATTTAGTTGTTCCGCTTGAGGATACGCTTTGGTTAAAAAGGGCATGCAACGGTTCGTTAAATCTTCTGGAGCTAAGCGCGCAATCCATTTTTGATTCAGCCATCGTAACTTTTCAACATCATAGCGAACATGTCCGGTCGAGTTAATATGCTCAAAGTTTAGTTTGACAGATAGTTCTTCGAGGGTCATTATCTCTTGTTCAAAGGTCCCGCCGCCAATGATAGCCAAATAGTTATCGATTGCTTCAGGTAAATATCCGGCATTCATTAAATCGGTTAATGAGAACCCAAAGTCACGTTTGGAAAGTTTTTTTCCTTCGGCATTACATAAGATCGGTAAATGCCAGAAGGTGGGCAATGGTGCGTCAAATATCTCATATAAAGCTGCTTGGCTTGCGGTGTTAGTTAAATGATCTTCGCCGCGAATGATATAGTTCATTTTCATAACCATATCATCAACAAAGTTAGCAAAAATGAAGGTTACCGTTCCATCGGCCCGTGTAAGGGGAAAATCGGGGAAGTTTTTAAATTCAAAGGTGATTTTGCCATGCGCTAAATCGGTAATCGTTATCGATTTGGTTTGATCCAGTTGTAAGCGCCAGATAAACTGCATGCCATCTTTAAGAAACTGTTCAATTTCAGAAGCCGGGCGTTTTAAGCAGGTGCGATCATAGCGTGGAGGAAGCTTAAGCGCAATTTGACGTTGGCGTTTTTTTTCTAATTCTTCCGGCGTACAAAAGCAACGATAAATCTGATTTTTATCACGCAATTTCTGGATGTATTCTTGATAGATACTGGTTCTTTGAGATTGGAAGTAAGGGATATAAGGTCCACCTTTGATAGGGCCTTCTTGATAATCAAGGCCAAGCCAGGTCAAATCAGCGATGATCTTAGTTGCTTCCGGGTCAAAGTTACGTTGTAAATCAGTATCTTCAATACGAATAACAAAAGTGCCTTTTTTTTGTTTTGCAAATAGATAATTCATTAAGGCGGTTCTTACATTACCCAAATGCATCAATCCAGTGGGTGATGGGGCAAAGCGAACACGAATAGGGGTATTTGTATTCATAGTATCCAAGAATTTTATGGTGATAGGGACATTGTACTTTTGAATTGCCATTTAGTCTATAGGTCTAAGGTTTTAATCTAAAAGAAATAAATTTTTGACAGATAAGAATTGATTTTGCTAGCATCGTTCAAAAAAGGAGCAAAGAGTATGAAAAAGTGTCTTAAAATTGCGATTCGAATGCCGCATATAGCCAAGTTGATGGCTGAATTACAAAAAAAAGGAACCAAGCTGGGAGTTGAAGGAACCGTTCAATTTGTACCGTCTGAACAGGAACTAAAAGTGATTGTTTGTGGAGACAAAGACCTGGTTGATCAATTTGTAGATATGGTTCATAAAGAAGCCGCCTTAGAGGGTGTTTCAGATATTAATATTGAGCCATTTGTAAAGACAAAAGACTATCGCGGAGCGTTTCGCGTTATTGAATAAATATTTAATACTCGTGCATTTTACGCAGTCCTGGTACACTCATATGAACTATGGACTTAGCACGAACAACACGTTACGCACTCATATTTATTTTTTCTTTTTACTCGAGCCTGGTTTGGTCTGAAATTTTGCATGTCGATTTGAGTGTTGCGCCTGAGTCGGTTGATATTGAAGCTTTTTTACCTGAACCTGTAGATATAGGCCATACAACTATAATTGCAGACAAACAATCTGAGTATGTATTGCAAGAAATAATAGGGTCAGTTCCTTTTATTTTAGATCAAGCTCTTTTGAAAAAAGTTATTTATTATGCTGGTTTAACCAAGCGATTTGCGCATATTAAATTCAGCATACAGGGTAGTGAATTACAAATTACTCCTGAAAAAGCATGGCTCTTTGATCGAGTAAGGATCAATGGCTTGATGTTTGGTAAAGATGCTTTTAAACGATTGTATCTGCTGAATGCAGGAGATCATTTTGATCTGAAGCGACACACTTCTTCATGTCAAAATATTCTTACCAGCTTGCATGCTCAAGGATATTTTCTTGCGCAGGTTAAGGATACTATTATCTATGATCATGTTCGCAAGAGCGTGGTAATAGACCTTACTATTATTTTCAATGATCAATTTACTATTAACAAAGTTCAGGTAGTAAGCGCTGATTTTATTGATGATGCCTGTTTGCAAGCATTCGTTAAGAAAACTTATAATAAAGAGCTTTTTGATGCGGCATGTCAGAACTTAAAAAAATGTTTAATGTGTGATGGCTACTATCCATTAACATTTACTATAAAAAATACCGTTAACCATGATGCAAAAACAGTTGATATTTACATTGATATCAAACTTTCAGAGCAGCGTATTATGCTCTTTCATGGCAATTACTATCTAACCGATCAACAGTTATTTGATGCGATTCTTGGTTTGGGAAAATCGGCATGGATTATCCCGCCTGAACTACTTGCTGATTTAATCGCTCAAGAATATAAGAGAAATGGTTTTGAGAATGTAAAGGTTAATTCCCATATCAAGGATGGTGTATGCGTATTTAGCATACAAGAAGGAAAAAAAGTAAAAGAAGCACTAGTACCTTTTTCTCTTCCATCAGTTCAGATAGAGCCATTAGTAAAAAAATTTGGCGCTACTATTATTCAGAATCTGAGTACTATACCTAGCTCTTGTATTGAACGAGAATTGCTCTATAACCAAAATGATGAATGGGATAGTGACTTAGTGCGGCAGACGATTAAAAATCTTAATAACTTGCAAGTGTTTGATCAAGTTTCGCTCGTTAATGTTTTTGATCCGTGTGATCCTGATCGCGCTACCATGCTTTTGAAGGTTCATAATGATTTACCGTATGAATTGCGTTTAAAGGGAGGAGTCGGCTTACAGCAGATGAGTAAGGACTTTGTTTTTAAAGGAGTCAGCTATGTTGCCGGTGGTTCATTTTTATATAAAAATCCATTCAATAGAGCAGACT